>JAFATL010000515.1 GCA_019243975.1 Actinomycetota bacterium
CGCGCCGGCGACAAGGTGGGCCTGGTCGGGCGCAACGGGGCCGGCAAGACGAGCCTGATGAAGGTGCTCGGCGGCGAGGCTCCGGCCGCCAACGGCGTCGTGCTGCGCCGCGGCGACCTCGGCTATCTCACGCAGGACCCTCGCATCGCCGGCGAAGAGGGACAGGCCAGCGCTCTCGACCACATCCTCTCGGGCCGGGGCATGGACGTCGCCGCCGCTCGTCTCGAGAAGCTGCGCCTGGCCATCGAGGAGGACCCGTCCGATCGCAACGTGTCGAAGTTCTCGAAGGCCGAGGACGCCTACCGCGACGCGGGCGGGTACTCGGCCGAGTCCGAGGCGCGCCGCATCGCCGCCGGTCTCGGCATTCCCGCCGACCGTCTCGACCTGCCCCGCCGGGTCTTGTCGGGCGGCGAGCGCCGGCGGGTCGAGCTGTCGCGCATCCTGTTCGCGGGCAGCGACGTGCTGCTCCTCGATGAACCCACCAACCACCTCGACGTCGACGCCAAGACGTGGCTCATGGGCTTCCTGCGCGCCTACCGCGGCGCCCTGCTGTTCATCAGCCACGACCTCGAGCTGCTCGACGAGGCGATCACGCGCGTCCTGCACCTCGACGAGGGCGAGATCGTCGAATACAAGGGCACGTACTCGCAGTACCGCGAGGCACGCGTGAAGGACGAGCAACGACTGGCCCGTTTGCGCACCCGCCAGCAGACCGAGATCCGTCGGTTGGCCGATCTCGCCGATTCGATGCGCCACTCCACCGCCAAGCGGGCCCGCATCGCCAAGAGCCTCGACAAGCGCGTCGAACGCCTGCAGTCGACCGCGGTCGCCGGCCCCAGCAAGGAACGCCGCTACCGCGTGCGCATGCCCGAGCCGCCTCACAGCGGCAAGCTGGTGCTCGACGTCGAGGGCATCGACAAGAGCTACGGCGCCGGCCCCGTGCTCGACGACGTGAGCTTCGACCTCGGTCGGGGCGAGCGCCTGCTCGTGCTCGGCCTCAACGGTGCCGGCAAGACGAGCCTGCTGCGCATCCTGGCGGGCGAGACCTCAGCCGACGCCGGTGAGATGCGGTTCGGGCACGGCGTTTCCGTCGGCTACTACGCGCAGGAGCACGAGGGCATCACGGCGGGCGTGACGGTGCTCGAGCACATGCGCGACATGGCCGCCGCCACCGACGTGCAGCACCGCGGCTTGCTCGGCATGTTCGGCATCGCCGGCGAGATGGCGTTTCAGGACGCGGGCACGCTGTCGGGCGGCGAGAAGACGAAGCTGGCGTTGGCTCAGCTGGTGGCGGGCAAGCACAACCTGTTGCTCCTCGACGAGCCCACCAACAACCTCGACCCGCCCTCGCGCGACGCGATTGCAGGTGCTTTGTCGAGTTGGGCCGGGTCGATGGTGGTCGTCACTCACGACACCGATTTCGTGGAGCTGCTGGCGCCCGATCGCGTGTTGCTGCTGCCCGACGCCACCGTCGACTACTGGTCGGAGGACCTGCTCGAGTTGGTCGAGCTCGCCTAATCGTCTTCCTGCGGGGGCCGGCCCTTTACCTGTGCGATCACCTGCTCGGCTTGGCGCAGGTGGCGGGCGCCTTCTTGCACCGCCGCCCGCACGATCCACAACGCGTCGACGGTGCGACCGTCGGGCGCGCGCACGGTTCGCTTCCAGTCGTCGGGGTTGTACCGATCGATGGCGGCCACCAGCGCATCACTGGCGGACGACAGGTGTGCCAACGTGCTGTCGACGTCGGTTGCGCCCGACGGCGGCGCTTGGGCGGGATCGGCGACGGCCGCCCCTTCCTCTCGATGCGCCGCCTGCAGATCGGCGGCCGCCTGCTCGACGGCATTGGCAACGTGCGCCGCGTGCTCGAGGGCGGACCACCCCGCCGCGTCGGGCCGCCGCATGGCGACGCCCTCGGGATCGTCGTCGTCGGTCGCCAACAAGCCGCGGAAGCGCCGCGGGAACGACCGCAGTGCCACCACCGCGTCGGAGGGGCTCAGGTTGGGATGGTCGAACTCACCTGCCACACGGCCAGCCTAGGTTCCTTCGCTAGGTTCTCCGACGTGGCCACGCGCATCGGAGACGGCGTTCTGGAGATCGACACCCTGCTCGGCGGGTGGGAGCGGGTGACCGCCGGCTACCTCGTCGAGGGTCCGGCGCCCGTGCTGGTCGAGACGGGCAGCCAGAGCTCTGTGCCCGCCCTGCTTGCCGCCCTCGACGACCTCGGCGTCTCGCCCAACGACCTGGCGGGCGTCGCCGTCACCCACATCCACCTCGACCACGCCGGCGGTGTGGGCGACGTCGCCCGAGCTTTCCCCAACGCCACCGTGTACGTGCACGAGAAGGGTGCCCGCCACCTCGTCGACCCCAGTCGTCTGGTCGACTCAGCCGCCCGCGTCTACGGCGACCTGCTCGACTCGTTGTACGGCCGCCTCGACCCGACGCCGGCGGAGCGGGTGCACGTGCTGGAGGACGGCGAGACGATCGACGTGGGCGGTGGCCGTTCGCTCACCACCGTCGACTCGCCCGGTCACGCCAAGCACCACCTCGCCTTGCACGACTCGCAGAGCGGGATCCTCTTCGTGGGCGACGCGGTCGGCGTGCGCCTGCCCGACGCGGGCGTGCTGCGCCCGTCGACGCCGCCGCCGGACTTCGACCTCGACCAGGCGCTGCACTCGCTCGACAAGTTCGCGGCGCGCCGGCCGACGGGGATCGCCTTGGCCCACTACGGGCTCGTGCCCGACCCCACCACGATCTGCGAAGAGGCAAAGGGCACGCTTCGGCAATGGGCCGAGGTAGCGGAGGGGGCCTGGCGGGAGGGGCGCGACATCGCCGAGGCGCTCGACCAGAAGTTCGCCGGTGACCTCACGGGTGTCGACGGCAAGGAGCGCGAGAAGCTCGACACGCTCAACGGGGTGCACTCGAACGCGGCCGGCT
>JAFATL010000711.1 GCA_019243975.1 Actinomycetota bacterium
GGAGGTCACCGACATCCCCGCCGACATGCTCGAGCAGGCCGAGCAGTGGCGCCACGAGCTCATCGACGTGCTCTCCAACCACGACGACACCGTCATGGAGAAGTACGTGGGTGAGGAGGAGATCACCGCCGACGACCTGCGCCACGCCCTGCGCACCGGCACCATCGCCAACGCGGTCGTACCCGTGCTGTGCGGCTCGGCGTTCAAGAACAAGGGCGTACAGCCCATGCTCGACGCGGTCGTCGACTTCCTGCCCAGCCCCCTCGACATCCCGGCCACCACCGGTATGGATCTCAAGGGCATCGAGGAGCTGGAGCGCCCGGCCGACGACGACGCGCCGTTCTCCGCCCTCGCCTTCAAGATCATGACCGACCCCCACGTCGGCAAGCTCACCTACTTCCGCGTGTACAGCGGCAAGCTGGAGAAGGGCGCTTCGGTGCTCAACTCCACCAAGGACCGCAAGGAGCGCATCGGCCGCATCCTGCAGATGCACGCCAACCACCGCGAAGACAAGGAAGCGATCTTCGCCGGCGACATCGTGGCGGCCGTGGGCCTCAAGCAGACGACCACCGGCGACACGTTGTGCGATCCCAACTCTCCGATCGTGCTCGAGTCGCTCGAGTTCCCCGAGCCCGTGATCCACGTGGCCGTGGAGCCCAAGACCAAGGCCGACCAGGACAAGCTGGGCAAGGCCCTGATGGCGCTCTCCGACGAGGACCCCACCTTCCAGGTGCACTCCGACGAGGAGACCGGTCAGACGGTCATCAGCGGCATGGGCGAGCTGCACCTCGAGGTGCTGGTCGACCGCATGCTGCGCGAGTTCAAGGTCGACGCCAACGTCGGCAAGCCCCAGGTCGCGTACCGCGAGACGATCACCCAGACCGTCGAGAAGGTCGAGACGCGCTACGTGCGTCAGACCGGTGGTCGCGGCCAGTACGGCCACGTCGTGCTCACCCTCGAGCCCACCGGCCCGGGCGGCGGCTACGAGTTCGTCGACAAGATCAGCGGCGGCGTCATCCCGAAGGAGTACATCCCCTCGGTCGACGCCGGCATCCAGGAGGCCATGCAGGCCGGCGTCCTGGCCGGATACCCCACGGTCGACGTGAGGGCCGTCCTGACGTTCGGCCCGTACCACGACGTCGACTCGTCCGAGATGGCGTTCAAGATCGCCGGCTCGATGGGCTACAAGGAAGCGGCCAAGCGGGCCAAGCCCGTGCTGCTCGAGCCCATCATGGCGGTCGAGGTGGTGACGCCCGAGGACTACATGGGCGACGTCATCGGCGACCTCTCTTCACGACGCGGCAAGGTCGAGGGAATGGACCAGCGGGGCAACGCCCAGGTGATCCGTTCTCAGGTGCCGCTTGCAGAAATGTTCGGTTACGCTACCGACCTGCGTTCGCGGACCCAGGGTCGTGCGACGTACACGATGCAGTTCCACTCCTACCAGCAGGTACCCGAGTCGATCGCCAAGGAGATCGTCGCCCGGGTGCGTGGCGAATAGCGCGAGGCAAACATGGCAAAGCAGAAGTTCGAACGGGACAAGCCGCACCTCAACATCGGCACCATGGGTCACATCGACCATGGCAAGACGACGCTGACAGCGGCCATCACCAAGACGCTGGCCGAGCGCGACACGTCGGGCAAGACCACGTTCACCGCGTTCGATCAGATCGACAAGGCGCCGGAAGAGAAGCAGCGCGGCATCACGATCAACATCGCGCACGTCGAATACCAGACGCCCAACCGCCACTACGCGCACGTCGACATGCCCGGCCACGCCGACTACATCAAGAACATGATCACGGGCGCCGCCCAGGTCGACGGCGCCATCCTCGTGGTGTCCGCCGCCGACGGCCCCATGCCCCAGACGCGTGAGCATGTGCTGCTCGCCCGCCAGGTGGGCGTGCCCTCGATCGTGGTCGCCCTCAACAAGGCCGACATGGTCGACGACGAAGAGCTGCTCGACCTGGTCGAGCTCGAGGTGCGTGAGCTGCTGAGCGCCTACGACTTCCCCGGCGACGACA
>JAFATL010000210.1 GCA_019243975.1 Actinomycetota bacterium
CGCGTGCTCGTCACCCACGATCCCCTGGAGGCGGCCGCCCTGGCCGAACGGCTGGTCGTGCTGGAAGCGGGGCGCGTCGTGCAGACGGGCACCCCCGCCGATCTGGCTGCCCGCCCGCGCACGCAGTACGTCGCCACCCTCGCCGGCACCAACCTGTTCCGCGGCACCGGTCGCGGCCGCGAGATCGAGGTCGGCACGCACGTCCTCGTCAGCGCCGCCGCCCTCGCCGGCGACGTGCTGGCCGTGGTGCACCCGCGCGCGGTGGCGTTGAGCGTGGTGCACCCCGAAGGGTCACCCCGCAACGTGTGGCAGGGCGTCGTCGACAGCGTCGACGTGGCCGACGACCGCTGCCGCGTACGTGTCGGCGGCCCCCTGCCAATCGTCGCCGAGGTCACCGCCGGATCGGCGGGCGCCCTCGACCTGGTGGCCGGCCGGACCGTGTGGGTGTCGGTGAAGGCGACCGAGGTCGACGTCTACCCGGCGTAACCCGCCTGACCGATGACGACGGCTACGTCGCCAGCGTCGTCACGATCTCCTTGGCCACGTGCAGGGTGCGATGCACCGGGCAGCGGTCGGCGACCTGGAGCAGGGTGGTGCGCTGCTCGTCGGTGAGGTCGCCCTCGAGGGTGATCACGCGGTTGATGCGCTCGATGCGGCAGTTCTCGCCTGCGGCCGGGTCACAGTCCTCGATGTGGACGCGGTCGTGGCGCAGCTCGATCGAGACCCGCTCGAGCGGGATGCCGCGCCGGTCCGCGAACAGGCGCAAGGTCATCGACGTGCACGCGCCCAGGGCGCCGAGGAGCAGGTCGTAGGGGTTGGGGCCGGTGTCGTCGCCCGTGCCGAGCGGCTCGTCGGCGTAGACCACGTGGTTGCCCATGTGGATCTCCTGGGCGAATTTTCCCGTCCCCCGCTCCGAGACGACCACCGTGCCCGGGGGAGTTGCGACCGATGTCTCATCCGATTTTTGAGTCGACATGATCCGGGTAGCTTGGCTCGGATGAAGATTTGGCCGGGCGACCCCTATCCGCTGGGCGCCACGTACGACGGCATGGGCACGAACTTCTCCCTGTTCACCGACGTGGCGGAGCGGGTCGAGCTGTGCCTGTTCGACGACGACGGCACCGAGGAACGGGTCGATTTGCCCGAGCTGACGGCGCTCTGCTTCCACGGCTACGTCCCCAACGTGCAGCCCGGCCAGCGCTACGGGTTCCGGGTGCACGGGCCCTACGAGCCCGAGCACGGCCTGCGCTGCAACCCCAACAAGCTGCTGCTCGACCCGTACGCCAAGGCCATCGAGGGGCAGGTCGAGGCCGACCAGGCCGTCTTCGGCTACCAGTTCGACGACCCCGACGAGCGCAACGACCAGGACAGCGCGCCGTGCGTCCCGCGCTCGGTCGTCACCAACCCGTACTTCGACTGGACCAACGACCGCCACCCCCGCACCGAGTGGGCCGACACCGTGCTCTACGAGGTGCACGTCAAGGGCTTCACCAAGCTGCACCCCGATGTCCCCGAGGAGCAGCGCGGCACCTACGCCGGCCTGGCCAGCCCCGCCGCCATCGACCACTACAACAAGATCGGCGTCACCGCCGTCGAGCTCATGCCGGTGCACCAGTTCATTCACGACGCGGTGCTGCAGGAGAAGGGCCTGCGCAACTACTGGGGCTACAACTCCATCGGCTACCTGGCGCCCCACAACGAGTACAGCGCCAGCGGCCAGCGCGGCCAGCAGGTGCAGGAGTTCAAGCAGATGGTGAAGCTCCTGCACGAGGCGGGCATCGAGGTGATCCTCGACGTCGTCTACAACCACACCGCCGAGGGCAACCACCTCGGGCCGACGCTGTCGTTCCGGGGCATCGACAATGCCGCCTACTACCGGCTCATGCCCGACGACCCGCGTCACTACATGGACTACACCGGCACCGGTAACAGCCTCAACATGCGCAACCCGCACGTGCTGCAGCTGATCCTCGACAGCCTGCGCTACTGGGTCACCGAGATGCACGTCGACGGCTTCCGCTTCGACCTGGCCGCCACGCTCGCGCGCGAGCTGCACGACGTCGACCGGCTGTCGGCGTTCTTCGACATCATCCAGCAGGACCCGGTGGTGAGCCAGGTCAAGCTGATCGCGGAGCCGTGGGATGTGGGTGAGGGCGGCTATCAGGTCGGCAACTTCCCGCCGTTGTGGTCGGAGTGGAACGGCAAGTACCGCGACACCGTGCGCGACTACTGGCGGGGCGAGGACCAGACCCTGGCCGAGTTCGCCTACCGGCTCACCGGTAGCTCCGACCTCTACCAGACGAGCGGGCGCCTGCCCCACGCGTCGATCAACTTCGTGACCGCCCACGACGGGTTCACCCTCACCGACCTCGTGTCGTACAACGAGAAGCACAACGAGGCCAACGGCGAAGACAACAACGACGGCGAGAGCCACAACCGGTCGTGGAACTGCGGCGCCGAGGGCCCCACCGACGACCTGGCCATCGACGCGTTGCGCGAGCGGCAGAAGCGCAACTTCCTCACCACCCTCTTCCTCTCGCAGGGCGTGCCCATGGTGCTGGCCGGCGACGAGATGGGGCGCACCCAGGGCGGCAACAACAACGGCTACGCCCAGGACAACGAGGTCTCGTGGGTCGACTGGGCCCTGGCCAAGGAGAACTGGCCGCTCTGCGAGTTCACCGCCAAGGTGAGCAAGCTGCGGCGCGACCACCCGGTGTTCCGCCGGCGCCGGTTCTTCGAGGGGCGCCCGCTGCACAGCGACGACGTGAGCGACATCGGCTGGTTCAAGTCCGACGGCCAGCTCATGTCCCACGACGACTGGTCGGAGGGCTTCGCCAAGTCGATCGGGGTGTTCCTCAACGGCGACGCCATCCCCAGCCCCGACCGGCGCGGCGAGCCGGTCACCGACGACAGCTTCCTGCTCCTGTTCAACGCCTTCGACGAGGGGTTGACCTTCACCCTCCCGGGGGAGGAGTGGGGCGAGCGGTGGACGGTCGAGGTCGACACCGGCGGGCTGGTCGTGGACGGCGTCGACGAGGAGGAGGAGCGGATGGCCAAAGCAGGCGACACGATCGAGGTCCTTCCCCGGTCGATGGTCGTCCTGCGTCGTGTCTGACGCTGCGCCTGCACCTGCTCTGACTCCGACGGCACCCCGCGCCACCTACCGGCTGCAGCTGACGCCGTCGTTCGGCTTCGACGACGTCGCGCGCGTGGCGCCGTACCTCGCCCGGCTGGGCGTGAGCCACGTGTACCTGTCGCCGTACCTCCAGGCGGCGGCCGGGAGCATGCACGGCTACGACGTCGTCGACCACAGCCGGGTCAACGACGAGTTGGGCGGGCCAGCGGCCCACCTTCGCATGGTGGCGGCGCTGAAGGAACACGGCCTGCGCCAGGTGATCGACGTGGTGCCCAACCACATGGCCATCACCGGTCCCGAGAACGAGTGGTGGTGGGACGTGCTGCGCCAGGGTCCCGCCAGCCCGTTCGCACCCTTCTTCGACGTCGACTGGAACCCGCCCGACCGCAAGCTGCGCAACACCGTGCTCATGCCGATCCTCGGCGACCACTACGGCCGGGTGCTCGACCGCGGTGGAATCACCGTCGAGGGCGAGGGTGACGACGCAGTCGTGCGCTACGCCGACCACGTCCTGCCGCTGGCGCCCGACTCGTTGACCGCGCCGGCGGCCGAGGTCAACGGCGACGCCGACCGCCTGCACGAGGTGCTCGAGCGCCAGCACTACCGGTTGGCGTACTGGCGCACGGGCGCCGAGGAGCTCGACTACCGGCGATTCTTCGACATCACCACCCTGGCGGCGTTGCGGGTGGAGGACGACGAGGTGTTCAACCAGATCCACTGGCTGCCGCTCGCGTGGGTGGGGGACGGCTCGGTCGACGGCTTGCGCATCGACCACGTGGACGGCCTGCGCGACCCGGCCGGCTACCTGCGTCACCTGGCCTCGCGTGCGCCCAGGGCATGGATCGTGGTGGAGAAGATCCTCGAGGCCGACGAGCGCCTGCCGGCCGCGTGGCCGGTCGCGGGGACGACGGGATACGACTTCCTCAACGATCTCGACGGCGTGTTCGTCGACCCGGCGGGCGAGGCGGTGTTCGACGAGCTCTACCGCGAGCTGACCGGCGTCGACGACGATGCCTACGACGAGGTTGTGCGCGTGGGCAAGCGCCAGGTGCTGTCCGACTCGCTGGCGGCCGACGTGCGCCGGCTCACGTATCTGCTGGCGTCGATCTGCGAAGGCGACCGGCGTCACCGCGACTACACGCGCAGTGATCTGCGCGACGCGCTCACCGAACTGCTCGTGTCGTTCCCCGTCTACCGCACCTATGTGGTGCCGGGGGAGGAGGCGTCGGCGCAGGACGAGGCGGTGGTGACGGGCGCGGCGGCCGACGTGCGCTCGCGCCGGCCCGACATCGACGCCGAGCTGTTGGACTGGCTCACGGCGCTGTTGCTGGGCCGCGTCGCGGGTGACGAGGCGTTCGAGTTGGCGGCGCGGTTCCAGCAGTTGAGCGGACCGGTGATGGCGAAGGGCGTGGAGGACACCGCTTTCTACCGGTACCTGCGGTTCGCGGCGCTCAACGAGGTGGGCGGCGACCCGGGCCGGTTCGGTCGCACCGCGTCCGAGTTCCATCGCGCCGCCGCTGACGGCGGGTGGGGGATGCTCGCCACGTCGACCCACGACACCAAGCGCAGCGAGGACGTGCGCGCCCGTCTGCTCGTGCTCTCGCAGATCCCCGAGCGGTGGGCGGCCACCGTGCGGGGGTGGGTGGCGGCCAACCAGCCCCACCGGTCGGGGGAGTGGCCCGACCGGGCGACCGAGTACCTGCTGTACCAGACGCTGGTCGGCGCATGGCCGCTGCCCGAGGACCGGGCCGCCGCCTACCTGGAGAAGGCGGTGCGGGAGGCGAAGCTGCACACCTCGTGGGTGGCGCCCGACCCGCAGTACGAGGAGGCGTTGCAGCGCTTCGTGAAGGAGGTGCTGGCCGACGACGTGTTCGTGGCGTCGGTCGAGGCGTTCGTGGCGTCGATCGCGGATGCCGGGCGCGTCACGTCGCTGGCCCAGACGCTGGTGAAGCTGACCGCGCCGGGCGTGCCCGACACCTACCAGGGCTGTGAGCTATGGGACCTCAGCCTGGTCGATCCCGACAACCGCCGGCCCGTCGACTTCGACCTGCGGTCGCGTCTGCTCGGTGAGGTTGAGTCGATGAACGGCGAGGAGGCGTGGGCCCGTCGTGACGAGGGCGTCCCCAAGCTCTTCGTTGTGCAGCGCGTGCTGGCGTTGCGACGCGAGGCGCCCGCGTTGTTCGCGGCGCCGTACGTTTCGCTCGACGTGGGCGACGACTATCTCGCGTTCGCCCGCGGCGACGACCTCGTCACCGTCGTTCCCCGCTTTGCCGCGGGTCCGGCGTCGACGCCGACCGGCCTGCCGCCCGGACCGTGGGTCGACGTGCTCGCCGGTCTGCCCGTCACCCTGCTCGCCCGACCGTGAAGCCGCGCGTGTGGGCGCCGCTGGCCGGCGCG
>JAFATL010000235.1 GCA_019243975.1 Actinomycetota bacterium
GGCTCACTGTGCGTCCATCAGTAGCCTGCGGCCATGCCCGAGGCACCCTGGTGGAAGACCGCCGTCGTGTACCAGATCTATCCCCGGAGCTTCGCCGACTCGACGGCCGACGGCGTGGGCGACCTGGAGGGGATCCGCCAGCACCTCGACCACCTCGAGTGGCTGGGCGTCGATGCGATCTGGCTGTCGCCGTTCTTCACCTCGCCGATGGCCGACTTCGGCTACGACGTCGCCGACTACTGCGACGTCGACCCCATTTTCGGCACCCTCGCCGACTTCGACCGCCTGCTCGCCGACGCCCACGCCCGCGGCATCCGCGTCCTGATCGACTGGGTGCCCAACCACAGCAGCGACCGCCACCCGTGGTTCGTCGAGTCGCGCTCGTCACGCGACAACCCCAAGCGCGACTGGTACATCTGGCGGGACGGCACGCCCGATCAGACTCCCAACAACTGGTCGGCCGCCTTCGGCGGCAAGGTGTGGACGTGGGACGAGGCCACCTCGCAGTGGTACCTGCACCTGTTCCTTCCCGAGCAGCCTGACCTCAACTGGCGCAACCCCGAGGTCGTGGCGGCCATGCACGACACGTTGCGGTTCTGGCTCGACCGCGGTGTCGACGGCTTCCGCATGGACGTCATCCACGGCATCGTCAAGCGCGCCGACCTGGCCGACCTGCCCGTCGACAAGCACCACGCGCCCGACCGCTTCGACGAACCCGCCGTGCACGCGAACCTGCGCGAGATCCGCGCGCTCATCGACGGTTACCCCGGTGACCGCACCAGCGTGGGCGAGGTGTACATCCTGTCGACGGCCAAGGTGGCCGAGTACTACGGGCAGGGCGACGAGTTGCACATGGCGTTCAACTTCCCGCCGCTCTACGCGCCGTGGGATGCCGCCAAGTGGCGCACGCGCATCGACCGCGTCGTGGAGGAGCTCGATCCACGCGATGCATGGCCCACGTGGGTGCTCTCCAACCACGACAACCCGCGCCACCGCACGCGCTACGGCGGGTCGGAAGCGCGGGCGCGCGCCGCGGCGGTGCTGTTGCTCACATTGCGGGGCACTCCCTTCCTCTACGCCGGCGAAGAGCTGGGACTGGAGGACGCGGTGATCCCCAAGGAGCGCGAGGTCGACCCCGCCGGCCGCGACATCTGTCGCGCCCCCATCCCGTGGACCGCGGCGGCCGACCACGGCTGGGGCGTCGAGGATCCATGGCTGCCGTGGCCCCCCGAGCCCGACGTGCGCAACGCCGACGTGCTGCGGGCCGACGAGGCGTCGATCCTGCACCTCTACCGCCGCATCCTCGCGGCGCGAAAGGGCTCGCCGGCGTTGCAGCTCGGCGCGTGGTCGCCGCTGCCGGCGCCCCCGACGGTGCTTGCGTACTCGCGCGTCCTCGGCGACGACAGGCGTATCGTGCTCGTGAACTTCGGCGACGCGCCTGTTGCGGTGTCAGTCGACGTCGAGACCGTCGTCGAGGTCGCCAGCGACGGGCTCGGCGAGGGCGAGGGCTATGCCGGCACGGTGGCCGCCGATTCGGCCGTCATTCTCCGGTGATGGGCTGACGCGACCGCTTCTCGACGACCAGGTCGCCCTTGCCGTCGAAGGCGACAGCCGCCTCGCCGTCGACCAAGCGGCGAATGGGCTCCCCGAGCAGGTGGCTACGCCAGCCGTGGCTCAGGCGTCCGCGCGTGTCGCCGCGCAGCAATGCGTGGAGGTCGGCGCGCGTCGCCAGCAGGCTGGCATCGATGCGTACGTCGCGCGCCAGCTGCGCAATCCACGCCGACACCAGCGCCACCGCCGGCCGTAGCGCAGGGTCGAGGTCGTCGCGCTGGGGCAGGCGCAGTTGCGACTCGTCCAACTCCTTGCCCCGGCGCACGGCCGCGAGCAGCTCCTCGACGGCGTCGCCCTTGAGCGGGCGACCTTCGAGGCCGCGGATGTCGCGCAGCTCGCGCGCCGACGCGGGCGGCCGGTGGGCAATGCCGAGGATCGCCATGTCGGAGAGCACGAAGCGGGTCGGGATGTCGAGGGCCATGGCCCGGTGTTCGCGCCACTGGGCGACCTCCTGGGCCACACAGCGCGACTTGCCCCGCAACGTGCGCGTCTCCTTCAACCGCCACCACGCGGTCGTCGGATCCGACACCGCCGCCGCCCGCTGCAGTTGCACCGCGCACTCCTGCTCGGCCCACTCCAGCCGCCCGTCCTTCTCCAGTTGGGCGACGATCAGCTCGCGGATCTCGAGCAGGTGGACCACGTCGGACGCGGCGTAGTCCTTCTGCGCATCGGTGAGCGGGCGCCGCGTCCAGTTGGTGAGACGATCACCCTTGGGCAGCTTCACGTGGAGCAGCTGATCGACCAGCGTGCTCAGCGACGGCGACGAGAAGCCGAGGAAGCCGGCCGCCACCTGCGTGTCGAACAGGGTCGTGGGCAACGCGTTGCACGCCCGCAGCAACACCTCCAGGTCCTGCTCCGAGGCGTGGGCGACGAACACCGCGTCGCTGGACAGCACGGGTGCCAACGGAGCGAGGTCGAGGTCCAGTGGGTCGACGAGCACGAGCCGTCCGGGGAACGCCACCTGCAGCAAGGCCAGGTGCGGGTAATAGGTGCGCTCGCGGTGGAACTCGGTGTCGAGCGCGTACGCCGGCTCCTTCAGCAGTGCGTTGCAGAGATCCTCGAGCCCCCCGGGATCGGCGATCCACTCGGCTGAGGTCATCCGCCAGACGGTACCGCAGCCTTCCGCTCGCTCCTGAGCTCGAGATAGACGGCCTTCACCGCCCCCACCAGCGGTACGGAGATGAGCCCGCCGACCACGCCGCCGGCGGCGATGCCGATGAGGGCGGCGATCATCGTGGTCGGGGGCGACAGTCGCACGGCGTGCCCTATGAGGACGGGATCGAACACCTGGTGCTTGAGCTGGAGGTACAGCACCACCACGATCACGCAGATCACCCCCGTGCCCGCGCCGTGGGACAGGCCGAGCAGCACGAAGGGGATGGCACCGGCAGCACCGCCGACCTGGGGCACGAGGTCCCACAACGCGAACCAGATGGCCGCCAGCGGTATCAGGGGCACGCGGAGCACGAGCCCTGCGATCAGGATGATGAGGCCGGCGACCGCCGAGACGAGGAGCGAGCCGGCGACGTACCGACCGACGACGCGGTACCCCAGCTCGGCCAGGGTGTCGGCGCGCTCGCGCTGCGAGACCGGCACCAGCCGGCGCCCAGCCCGCACGAGGCGCTCGCCGTCGAGGAGCAGCGTGGTGGCGAACAGCAGCGTGACGACAGCTGCCAGCGCGCCGCCGGCGAGCGAGCGGCCGGCCCGGGTGATCGGCTCGGTGTTGCGGCTGAGCTTGTCGGGCAGGTTCTCGAGGTAGTCCTGCACCTTGGTGGGCACGTGGGCCTTCTCGAGCGGGTGCCCGATCAACGGGAGCCGACCGATCTCGTGCACCACGTGCGGCAGCTGCTTGCGCAGCTCCTTGGCCTGATGGATCGCCGGTGGCACGACCAGGGCGCCCAGCCCCGACAGCGCCAGCACCCCGGCCGCCACCACGATGGCCACGGCGCCGCTGCGGCCCACCTTGGCCCGGCGCTGCACCCACCGCACCACCGGGTCGACGGCCAAGGCGATGATCGCGGCGATGACCAACGCCGTGACGGTCCTCGGCGTCTCGCCCACCAGGCCAATGAGCGCCATGAGCCCGACCAGGGCGGCGATGACCACGAGCACCGAGCGGTAGTCGAGGTCGACGAGCCGCACGTTGCCGGGCGGAGGCGCTGCCGGTGCGGCGGGTGTCACGCTGTCCCCGGCGGCCACGCCGGTATCGTACCGACCGATGGGGCCGAGCCTGCCGATAGAGCGGCTGCGTTTCACGCCGCGGTCGGCCGTGCTCGCCGTCGTGCTGTTCGGCGCCGCCTTCGCCGCGCTGCGGATCGTGTCGGACTCGCAGCGCGTGATCGGCTGGATCCTCGCCGCGTCGGCGTTGGCCGGCCTGCTCCACCCGGTGTGCGAACGGCTACGGCGCTTCATGCCCAACGGCTTGGCCGTGGTGTCGGTGATGCTGCTGGCCATCGGGGCGACGGGCCTCGTGGCGTGGGGCGCGGTGGGCGGCATCGTGCGCGAGACGCATGTGCTGCAAGAAGCGGCGCCAAAGCGGGCAGCCGAGCTCGAACGCTCGCAGCGATTCGGCCGGGTGGCGCGCCAGTTCAAGCTCGTCGAACGCACCAAGCAACTGGTCAAGGAGGCGCCCCAGAAGCTCCGGGGCGGTACGCCCGCCGAGGCCATCCGTTCGGCCACCACCCGCGGCTTGGCGTTCCTCGCCACCGCCGTGCTCACGCTGTTCCTCCTCCTCCATGGGCCGAACATCGCCCGCGCCGGCGCCCAACAGATCGCCGACCCCCGCCGCCGGGCCCGGTGGCAGCGAATTGCCCTGCAGGCCTACCGGCGCGCCTTCGGGTACGCACGCGGCACGATCCTGATGGGCGTTGCCGTCGGGGTGCTGGCCTTCGTCGCCGGCCGCATCGCCGGCGTACCGGGCGCCGCTCCGCTGGCGTTGTGGGCCGGGCTGTGGGACGCGGTGCCACTCATCGGTGCCTTCGTGGGCGCGCTCCCGATCATCGGGCTGGCCGCCGCCGACGACCCCAACAAGGCGTTGGTGCTCGGCATCGTCTTCCTCGCCTACGAGCTGTTCGAGAGCTTCGTGCTCGAGCGACGGCTCGAGCAGCGCACGCTGCGGGTCGGGCCCTTCCTGACGATCGTCGGCGGCTTCGCGGGCCTCGAGCTGTACGGCATCGGCGGCGCGCTCATGGCGCTGCTCGTGATCACCTTCGTGATGTCGGTGCTCGACGAGGTGACGCGACCCGAGCCCGAGCCCGCGTAGCGGCTAGTCAGCGCGGGGCGCGAGCCGCTCCCACAGCGCGTCGGCCGAACGCAGCCAGCCGTCGATGTCGCCTTGCGCGGGCGTGACCAGCACGTGCTGCAGGCCAGCGCCGGCGAGGGCATCGAGGTCACGTTCGATGTCGCCGGCGTCGGTGGCGATGCCGTCCCAGTTGGTGCGCACCGACAGAGTGAACGTCTCCTCCGGCCGCTCCGCCCGCAGGCGCGCCAGCACGGGCACGGTGCGCTCGGGCTCGGAGAAGGTGCCGTGCCAGCCGTCGCCCTTGGCCACGGCCCGTCGCAGGGCCGGCGGCGCGCCCCCACCCACCCAGATCTCGATCGGGTGCGCGGGCCCGGGCACCACCTTCAAGTCCTCGAACGACACGGTGGGGCCGGCAAAGGTCACCGGCTGCTCGCCCCAACACGCCCGCATGCAGTCGATGGCCTCGTCGGTGCGCGCCCCTCGTTCGGCGTAGGGCACGTCGAGGGCGTCGAACTCCGCCTGCAGCCACCCCGACCCGATGCCGATCGTGAGGCGGCCACCGCTCAACTGGTCGAGCGACGCCAGCTCCTTGGCCAACTCGAGCGGATGGCGGTACGGAAGCACCAGCACACTCGTGCCCAACCCCACGCGCGTGGTGGCGGCGGCTGCCCACGTCAGCGCCACGATCGGCTCGAACAGGAACGACGGCGGGTACGGCGCGCCGTCGGGGATGGCCACGTGGTCGCTCACCCACACGTCGTGGAACCCGAGCGCCTCGGCGTGGCGCGCCACGCGCGTGATGGCCTCGCCGCCGGCGGCCCGGCCGTACTGCGGGAGGTGGATCCCGAAGCGCACGTCAGCCTCCGTAGTTCATGCGGGTGTCTTCCATCCGGAGCGGTGCGGTGTCCTCGGGCTTTTGGAACCCGGCGTCGACCACCTCACCGATGAAAAGCGTGCTCCCGCCGACGTCGACCTGTTGGCGCACCTCGCATTCGACGAACGCCACGGCCTGATCGAGAATCGGTGCGCCGGTGCGCCCGTCGTGGAACGGGAACTCGTTGAGCGTGTGCGCTGCCTCGTCGACCTCGACCGGCTTGGTGAACTTGCGCACGATGGCGCGGTCCTCGCGGTCGATGACGTTGACCACGAACACTCCCCCGCCGGCGATCAGCTCGTGGGTGACCGCGTCCTTCTCCACCGACACCGCCACCAGCTTCGGATCGAAGCTCACCTGCGTCACCCAGTTGGCGGTCATCCCGTTGCGGCGATCGCCGTGGCGACTCCCGATGACGTAAAGACCACTCGGGAAGGTCCACAGCACCCGTCGGCGCAGCTTGTCGTACTCCTCGGGGTCGACACCGTCAGGGAACGGTCCGACCGGTCCGTGCTGTACAGGCATCCCCGGACGCTACCTGTCTCGTTCTGGCCAGCGGATCAGCGTGTTTTCGGCGACATCCGCTGGCCAGAACGTGAAATCAGGGCTTGCTGAACTTGGAGAGATCGTTGAGCAGAGCCGGCATGTCGAAGCCGTGGGGGCTCTTTTGGGTGGCGGCGTTCATCCAGTCGGCGCTCAGCACGCCGTAGGCCTCGTCCGCATAGGCCTGGATGAACTCCCAGCTGATCTTCTGCAGGTCGCCCCAGGTGACGCACGTGGCGAACTCGTCGTCGTAGTCGACGAGGTTGACGGCGTGGCCGCCCCAAGAGTTGGGCTCGCCCTTGCCGATCAAGGCGATGACCGTCCACGGCTCCTTGTTCTCGAGTTGCACCTGCGCCGTCTCGGGCAGGCGCAACCCCAGGTACACGCCGCCGAACAGGAAGATCGCCTGCTGCAACTGCAGCGGCTGGTGGTGGTCGACCAGCACGTAGGCGGTGATGCGGTCGCGGCCGATGCCCTCGTGGCGCCAGTGGTGGAGCACGTCCATCATCACGCACCCGTTGTCGGTGTTGTTGTGGGTCGGGTGCTTCGGGTCGCGCGGCTTGTAGCCCGACACCTGCTCGTACGCCTTCAGCACGTCGGCCATCGTGAGCGAGCGTTCCTTGCCGGCGTTGGCCGTCCAGCACTCGATCTCGTGGGCCGGGGCGGCGATGGCGCAGTCGCCCAACTCGTCGTTCATGTACATCGGCCAGTCCGGAACCTTGTCGGACAGCGTCACCCGGGCCGGCGGCTCGGGCAGGCCGATGTCGTAGTTGGCGAGCTCGAGCGTGCGCGGATCGACTTTGCGCTCATGCTTCCCCAGGCGCTTGCCCGGGATGACCATCTTCTCGGTCGGTACGGCCATGGCTCGACACACCCCCCGTTCCCGCCGATATCCGACAGTTTCACCCTATGTGACGAACGAGCGGCTCAGGCGTTTCGCCCATCCCTTCCAGCGGGGACAACAAAGGCATGGATGTTGCAACCTCAACTGCTCTGCTCCTGCTCCGCGTGGTCGTTGGCCTCCTCTTCGTGGGCCACGGCACCCAGAAGCTCTTCGGCTGGTTCGGCGGTCACGGGCTCGAGGGCACCGGGCAATTCTTCGAGAATCTCGGCCTGAAGCCCGGCATCAAGCACGCCCGGGCAGCTGGGGCAGCAGAGGCGGGCGGCGGAGCGCTGATCGCACTGGGGCTGCTGACGCCCGCGGCGGCAGCCGCGCTGATCGGCGTGATGTCGACGGCGATCCGCACCGTGCACCTCAAGAATGGGCCGTGGAA
>JAFATL010000245.1 GCA_019243975.1 Actinomycetota bacterium
GTTCGGCCTCGACCTCGGCGTCCCCGCCGACGTGAAGGAGTCGGCGCTCGCCTACCTCGTCGTCGCCCTCGAGAACGCGCATGAGCACCGCGTCGAGGAAGACGTCGAGGCGGTAGCGACGCAGCTGGGCGAACTTGGCGCCATCGATGTGTACGTGCTGCCGCCGGGCGCCGCGACGTCCCTCATCGAGGCGCGCGAGAAGGCGTTCTTCCTCGCCAAGGCCAGCGGCGCCGACGACATCGTCGACGTGGTCGTGCCCCGCGCCGCCATCGCCGAGTTCATGACCCGCGTGTCTGCGCTCGCGCAAGAGCACGGCACGTTCATCGCCGGGTGCGGCCATGCCGGCGACGGCAACGTGCACCTGTCGGTGTTCCAGCAGGACGTCGAGGTGCGCTCGACGTTCATGCGCGGCCTGTTCCAGCTCGGCATGTCGCTGGGCGGGGCCATCTCCGGCGAGCATGGCATCGGCCTCACCAAGAAGAAGTACTTCCTCGAGCTGGAGGACCCCGTCAAGGTCGAGCTGATGCGCCGCATCAAGCAGGCGTTCGACCCGGGCAACATCCTCAACCCCGGCACCCTGTTCGACTGAAAGGCACGCAATGAACGGCGCCCACGCCCTCATCCGTACGCTCGTCGCCGCCGGCGTCGACACGTGCTTCACCAACCCGGGCACCTCGGAGATGCACTTCGTCGCCGCCCTCGACGACGTGCCCGAGATGCGCGCCGTGCTCGGCCTCTTCGAAGGCGTCGTCACCGGTGCGGCCGACGGCTACGCGCGCGTGGCCGACAAGCCGGCCGCCACCCTCCTGCACCTCGGGCCCGGCCTCGGCAACGGGCTGGCCAACCTGCACAACGCCCGCCGCGGCAACGTCCCCGTGGTCAACATCGTCGGCGACCACGCCATCTACCACGAGCGCTACGACGCGCCCCTGCAGTCGGACATCGAGGCGCTGGCATCGAACCTCAACGGATGGGTGCGGCGGTCGCGCCACACCGCCGAGGTGGCGAGCGACGCCGCCGTCGCCGTGGCCGCCGCCGTCGGGCCGCCCGGGAAGGTGGCCACGCTCATCCTGCCCGCCGATGTCTCCTGGTCCGACGGCGCCGAGCCCGCCTCGCCGGTGGCGGCAATGGCGTCGACACCGGTCGCCGAAGAGGCGTTCGAGCGGGTGGCCAAGGTGCTGCGGTCGGGCGAACAGTGCGCCTTGCTCGTGGGCGGCCGAGCCGTCCACGAACGCGGGTTGCGGGCCGCCAGCCGGGTGGCCAAGGCGACGGGCGCCAAGCTGCTGTGCGAGACGTTCCCCACGCGGCTCGAGCGCGGCGCGGGGCTGCCGGCGGTCGAGCGACTGGGCTACTTGGCCGAGTTCACCCAGATGCAGCTCACGGGCGTGCGCCACCTCGTGCTGATCGACACCAAGGCACCGGTGTCGTTCTTCGCCTATCCCGACAAGCCCAGCGACCTCGTCCCTGCGGACTGCGAGGTGCACGGCCTCGCCATCGGCGCCGACGACGTGGAGGGCGCACTGGAGGCGCTGGCCGACGTCGTGGCCGAGAGCGAAACGCCGCTGCTGCAGGACGCGGGCCGGCCCGACCGCCCGACCGGCGCGTTGAACGGCGAGACGATCGCCGCCGCCGTGGGCGCGCTGCTGCCCGAGGGCGCCATCGTCTCCGACGAAGCCAACACGGCCGGGCTGTGGCTCAACGGCGCCACCGCCGGCGCGCCCCGCCACGACTGGCTCACCCTCACCGGGGGCGCCATCGGCCAGGGCATGCCCGTCGCCACCGGCGCGGCGGTGGCCGGCAAAGGCCGCAAGGTGTTGTCGCTCGAGGCCGACGGCAGCGCCATGTACACGCTGCAGTCGTTGTGGACGCAGGTGCGCGAGGGCCTCGACGTCACCACCGTGATCTTCAACAACCGCAGCTATGCCATCCTCAACCTCGAACTCAGCCGCGTCGGTGCCGGCGCCGGCGGGCCCAAGGCGCACGACATGCTCGACATCTCCCGTCCCGACCTCGACTTCGTCTCCCTCGCCACCGGCATGGGCGTGCCGGCGACGCGGGCGACGACGGCCGAGGAGTTCACGACCCAGCTGGAGGCGGCGCTGGCGCACGACGGGCCCAACCTCATCGAGGCGATCATCCCCAGCGGGTTCTGATGGCGGCGGATCACGACGAGACGCTCGAGATCGACGGGCGCGAAGTCACCATCACGCACACCGACAAGGTCTTCTTCTCCGAGCGCGGTGAGACCAAGTTGGACCTGGTGCACTACTACCTCGCAGTGGCGGAGCCGTTGATGCGAACGATGGGCGGCCGCCCCGTGCTCTTGCAGCGCTTCCCGGAAGGCGCGGGGGGTCCGTCGTTCTTCCAGAAGCGCGTGCCGAAGAACGCGCCCGACTGGTTGAAGACGACGATCGTCAGCACGCCCAACGGCACGACGTCGCGGGCGATGGTGGCCCACGACCTGGCCCACGTGGCGTGGGCGGTGAACATGGGCTGCCTCGGCTTCCATGTGTGGCCCATCAAGGCGGCCGAGCCCGAGTTCACCGACGAGCTGCGCCTCGACCTCGACCCGCAGCCGGGCACCGACTTCGACATGGTGCGCGCCACCGCCGTCGAGGTGAAGAAGCTGCTCGACGACCTCGGCGTCGTCGGTTACCCCAAGACCACCGGCAACCGCGGCCTGCACG
Source organism: Actinomycetota bacterium (assembly GCA_019243975.1). Classification (GTDB taxonomy): domain Bacteria; phylum Actinomycetota; class Acidimicrobiia; order Acidimicrobiales; family JAFATL01; genus JAFATL01. The sequence goes on from JAFATL010000245.1 coordinate 2,688, forward strand.
TGTACGTGCGGCTGGAGAAGCAGTGGGACTCGTACCAGGTGCGCTTCGCGGCGGTGGCGGCGGCGCGCGAGCTGGCCCGGCGGGCGCCCGATCTCATCACCGACGCGTGGTGGAAAGAGGAGCGGGGCGAGCGCATCTTCATCGACTTCAACCAGAACGCCCCGCACAAGACGGTGTTCGGCGCGTGGTCGGTGCGCTCGCGGGTGGGCGGCCAGGTGTCGACGCCACTCACGTGGGACGAGGTGCAGGAGCTGCACCCCGACGAGCTCACATTGGCCAACGTGCCGCAGCGGCTGCAAGAGCGCGGCGACCCGTGGGAGGGAATGAACGACGCGCCGCAGTCGCTCGCACCGTTCCTCGAGATGCACGACAAGGACCGCGCCAGCGGTCTCATGGACGCGCCCTGGCCGCCCGTCTACCCGAAGCAACCCGACGAGCCGCCCCGCGTCGCCCCCAGCCGCGCCAAGAAGACCGACTAAGACAACCTCTCCTCGACGGCAACCACCTTCGAATGGAGGCCGTCGGTCACGCCGGCCCGGTAGTCGATCTTCACCACCACGCTGACGCGGGGCGCCGCCTCGGCCACCTTCATCACGCACGCCTTCAGCACAGCCATCACCTCGTCCCACTCGCCCTCGACGTTGGTGAACATGGCGTTGGTCTCGTTGGGCAATCCGCTGTCGCGCACGAGTCGCACGGCGTCGGCGACCTGCGCGCTGACGGACTCGCCCAC
>JAFATL010000335.1 GCA_019243975.1 Actinomycetota bacterium
TCTGGTGCGGGCCACCGACTCCGGCCTGGGTTGCCCCGGCTGGCCGACCTGTTACGGCCGCTGGATCCCCCCGGCCAATCATCACGCCATCATCGAGTGGACGCACCGGCTGCTGGCCTCGCTGGTGTCGTTCGGCGTGATCGCCACGTGCGTGGTGGCGGTTTTGTTCTACCGACGCGACCGTCGCACCGTGACCCTCGGCCTGGCCATCGTGCCGCTCGTCATCGGCCAGGCCCTGCTCGGGGCCTACGTCGTGAAGCACAAGCTGGAGGCCTGGACCGTCGTGGCCCACCTCGGCCTCGGCATGGGCTTCGCCGCCACGCTGATCTTCCTCACCGTCCACCTCACCACGACCTCACGGGGCCGGGCCACGCCCCGCACGTTAGGGCTGCTGACGGCCGCCGCCGGCGGGGTGTTCCTCCAGCTCCTCCTGGGGTCGTGGGTCACCGGCCAGGAGGCGGGCCTCGCCTTCAAGGACTGGCCGCTGTACGGCGGCAAGGTCGTCCCCAACCTCGGCCACGAGTCCGCCGCCCTCCAGTTCGCCCACCGCACCTGGGCATATGTCCTGGTCGCCCTGGTGATCACCGTGGCCGTGCACGTCCGCCGCCGGTACGCCCCCGGCGACCCCGTGCGCCGCCTGGCGACCGCGGCCGCCGGGCTTATCCTCGTGCAGGTCGGCCTGGGCGTCCTCAACATCGCCACCCGCCTCAACGCCGCCGTGGTGACCGCCCACCTGGGCGTGGCCACCCTCATCTGGGGCTCGCTGGTCAGCGCCCTCGCCGTCGCCCTCCGGCGCGATCCCAGCGAACTGATAGTGAAATCGCGGCCTCGAGGCCGCGATTTCACTGTCAGTTCGGCGGGGCAGGAGGCTGAGGTGGCGTCCGGACCGTCGGTGGGGGAGAAGGTCAGCGCCTACGTGGCCCTCACCAAGCCGCGGATCATCGAGCTGCTCCTGGTCACGACGGTGCCGACGATGGTCGTGGCCAAGCGGGGGTTGCCGTCGCTGTGGCTGGTGCTGGCCACCCTGGTCGGCGGTTCGCTGGCCGCCGGGGGCGCCAACGCCATCAACATGTACGTCGACCGCGACATCGACAAGCTGATGAAGCGCACGGCCAAGCGGCCGCTCGTCACCGGCGCCGTCGAGCCCAGGAACGCCCTGGTGTTCGCCCTGACCCTCGAGGTCCTGGCCTTCGTCGAGCTGTGGTCGCTGGTCAACCTGCTCAGCGCGGTGCTGGCAGTGAGCGCCACCCTCTTCTACGTCTTCGTCTACACGCTGTGGCTCAAGCGCCGGTCCACCAGCAACATCGTGATCGGCGGGGCGGCCGGAGCCGTCCCCGTGCTGGTGGGGTGGTCGGCGGTCACCGGCAGCCTCGGCGTGGCGCCCCTGGTCCTGTTCGCCATCATCTTCGTCTGGACCCCGCCCCACTTCTGGGCCTTGGCCATCAAGTACCGGGAGGACTACGCGGCGGCCGACGTGCCGATGCTGCCGGCGGTGGCGTCGTTCACCAAGACGGCCCGCCAGATCGTCGTCTACACCGTCGCCCTCTGGGTGGCCTCGCTCGCGTTCGCCGACGTCGGGCGCATGGGCCTCATCTACGTGGTGGCGGCGGTGGTCCTCGGCGGCGTGTTCCTCGCCGGGGCCTTGCAGCTCGCTCGCCAGCGCACGCCCGACGCCTCCAACCGGTGGGCGATGCGCCTCTTCAGCTACTCGATTTCCTACGTCACCCTGCTGTTTGGATCGATGGCTCTCGACCAGCTCGTCAAAGTGGGACGGTGAGCACAGGCGTGTGTAGAGTCCCGGCGCCATGACGCTGACCGAGGCGCCGCCGCAGCCTGCCCCCAGCGCCGAACCGGCCCACCAATCGGTGCCCGGCGGGACCATCCTCACCACGGCCGACCATCGCCGGGTCGGCGCGCTGTTCGTGGGCTTCGCGCTGCTGTTCCTGCTCGCCGGCGGCATCGTCGGCGGGCTCCTCCAGGTCGAGTTGGCCGGGTCCGGCGTGCAGGTCACGGGCAACGCCTTCGCCCGCCTCTTCTCGCTCCACGCCACCGTCACCCCGCTGCTGTTCCTCGCCCCCCTCTGGGTGGGCCTGGCCACCGCGGTCATCCCCGGCCAGATCGGCGCCGGCAACCTCGCCTTCCCCCGCCTGCAGTCCTTCGCCCTGTGGACCTACGTGGTCGGCGGCGGCGTGGTGGTCGCCGGCTACATCGTCGGCAGCCCGCGGGGTGCCGGTCTCAGCCTGTCGCAGCCCATTCGCGTGGCAGGGGCGTCGGCCACCGCCACCGACCTCTGGATCTCGGGCCTGGCCTTGGTCGCCATCGCCGCGTTGCTGGCGGCGGTGAACCTGCTGGCCACGATCGTCACCCAGCGGGGCGAGGGCACGTCGTTCGCGTCGCTGCCTCTGTTCTCCTGGGCCACCTTCGCCACCAGCGCGGTGCTGGTCATCGCCATCCCCACCTTCCTCGGCGGGCTGGCGCTGCTCTACCTCGACCAGCACTTCGGCGGTTCGTTCTTCGCCGTCGGCACCCGGGGCGGCCAGCAGGTGTGGCAGCACCTCCTGTGGCTGTTCGGCCGGCCCGAGGTCTACCTGCTGACGCTGCCCGGTCTGGGCGTGGCGTCGGAGATCGTCGAGGCCCAGACGGGCAAGCCGCTGATCAACCGCAACGTGGCCATGGGCGCCCTGGGCGCCTTCGCGGTGCTCTCGCTTGGCGCCTGGGCTGCCGGCGCCAGTGCCTCCACCGCGGTGGTGCTGCCCACGTACTCGGTGCTGACGGCCCTGGTCGCCGCACCGGCGGGCGTGCTCGTGCTGCTGTGGCTGGGCACCATGCGGGACGGCCGGCCCAAGCCCCACGTCACGCTGCTGTACGTCGCCGCCTACCTGGTGCTCGTGCTGTTCGGCGTGGCCAACACGATCATCGCCGCGGTCGTGAAGGTCGACGCCGGTACGGCGTGGTCGACCGGCCACCTGCATGTCGTCGTGCTGGGCGCGCCGGTGCTGCTCGCCTTCGCCGCCGTGCACCACTACGCGCCGCGCATCTGGGGCCGGGCCCTGCACCAGGGGATGGGCGGCCTCGAGGCGCTGCTGCTGCTCGGCGGCTTCCTCGTGATGGGCCTGGCCGACTATCTCCTCGGCTACGACGGGGCGCCCTGGCACGTGGCCGACCTGGTCAACCCGAAGGGCTCCTGGCTCAACCTCGAGAAGTTGGGTACCGCCGGCGCCGCCCTCGTGCTCCTCGGGACCTTGGTGTTCGTCGCCAACGTCCTGCGCACGGCGGTCGCCAGTCGCAACGGGGAGGTGGCGGCATGAGCGAGGCCACGCTGGCCCTGCCGGCCGGGCCCGAGACGCGCCGCTCCGACGCCCTCACCGTGACGGCGCTCGTCGCCGGCATCGCCGGTGTGATGGTCATCTTCGGGCTGTTCGCCGCCTACTTCGAGGTGCGGGCCCTGGCCCCGGTCTGGCCGGCCAAGAAGGTGTCGCTCGACAACTACCTCGGCACCACGTTGACCATCACCATGCTGATGTCGTCGGTCACCGCCGAGTGGGCGGTGCAGGCGATGAAGATCGGCAACCGCCGGCACGCGCTCACCGCTCTGGCACTCACGCCCGGTTTCGGCCTCGCGTTCCTCAACCTCCTCTGGTACCTGGTCGCGAAGGTCGGCTTCGGCCCCGGCAGCCATGCGTACGGCACGCTCTTCTACGCCTTCGTGGGCGCCACCGTTGTCAACGTGGTGGTCGGCATCGGCTTCCTCCTCGTGGCCCTGCTCCGCACCTTCGGCCATCAGGTCACGCCCAGCAACCTCTCGGTGACCCGGGCCGCCAGCGGGTTCTGGCACTTCGTCTCGGCCGCGTGGCTGCTCACGTTCGTGGCCCTCTACGTCCTCCAGCACCGGTAGGTCGGCAGATGATCTCCAACGCCAACAGGTACCTCTTCGCCCTGGCCGGCTTCGCGCTGGTGGCGTTCTTCGGCTACTGGATCGCGGTCGGCGAGCGGGCCGGCACGTTCCTGCTGTTCGGCCTGTTCGTGGGGGCGGCCACGCTCGCCCTCGTCGTCACCGGGGCGACCCTCGGCGAGCCGGTGCCCGAACCCGCAGCCGACGGTGAAGACACGGCGCCCGCGATCTTCGAAGCGGCGTCGACGGCGCGTCCGAGCATGTGGCCCCTCGCCGGCGCCCTGGCCCTCGGGCTGGCCGCGGTGGGCACCGCGGTCGACGGCCGCCTGCTCGTGGCCGGCCTGGTGCTCGGCATCGTCCCCGCGGCCGGCTGGCTCGGTCAGGTCTGGCGCGAGCACGCGTCGTGGACCGACCGCCTCAGCTCCCGCCTCGAAGACCGCGTGCTGGTGCCCGTGGGCCTCCCCGTCGGCATGATCGTGCTGGTCCTCAGCATCGCGTTCGCCGTGTCGCGGGTGCTGCTGGCGCTCCCCGAGAAGGGCTCGACGGCCGGCGCCCTGATCATCGCCGTGCTCGTGCTGTTCGGCCTGGCGTTCATCGCCGCCCGCCTGCCCCGGCTCCGCTCGTCCGCCCTGATCGCCGTCGCCGCGTTGGCGGCCGTGGCGGTGGTGGCGGCCGGCAGTGTGGGCGCCGCGCAGGGCGAGCGGAAGTTCGAGAACAAGAACGAGAGCGCGGAGCCGGTCGTCGACGTGACCGCCCACAACACCGCGTTCGACAAGAAGTCGATCACCGTGCCCGCCCATGCCAAGAAGTTCGAGGTCGTGTTCGACAACCTCGACACGGGCATCTACCACAACGTCGCGTTCTACAAGCTCGACGGATCGCCCATCTTCAATGGCAAGCCCGTACCCGGAGGCAAGGAGAAGTTCGAGGTCACCTTGCCGGCGGCCGGGAAGTACGAGTTCCTCTGCGACTTCCACCCGTCGATCATGAAGGGTGATTTCGTCGTCAAGTAGACGGCGACTCGGCATCGGCGTGACCGCATTGATGATGAGCCTCTCCGCGTGTGGTGGCCACGGTGGCACCGCCGCTAACAAGGCCCCGTCGTTCAAGCTGCCGGAGGTGCGCGACGCCAGCCGCTCGGTGAGCCTGGCCGAGTTCAAGGGCGCGCCGGTGCTCATCAACTTCTTCGGCGCCTGGTGCGTGCCGTGCCGGGACGAGCTCCCGCTGCTCGCCCGCACCCATGCACGGCTCGGTTCCAAGGTCGGTTTCGTCGGAATCGACACGACCGATTCGCGCACGGAAGCGCTCGACCTGCTCAACAGCACGCACGTGACGTACGCAGCGGGCTACGACCCGCGGGGCAGCCTGAAGGCGACCTACGGCGTACGGGCGATGCCCACCACGGTGTTCGTGCGGGCCGACGGCACGATCGCCGACAAGGTCGCCGGCAAGCTCACCGACGCCAGCCTTTCGGAGGGCCTGCGGTCGGTGGGAGCGGCATGAGTACTGCGGGCGGACAGCCGAGCACGGAGTCGGCGGCGTGACTTGGCAGGCACCAGGGCAGTGCGAAAGGCTGCACGGACAAGAGGAGTGGACGGAGTGAGGAACAGGGTTTCGGCAGCGAAGCGGCGCGTGATGCTGGGCGTCGTCGCGGCCGTCGGCCTGCTCGCGACCGGTTGCGCCAAGCAGACGTTCCCGCAGGACGCGCTCCACCCGCAGGGTCCCTACGCCGACAAGATCGACCGGCTGTGGCGGATCGTGTTCGTGCCCGCCGCGATCATGTTCTTCCTCGTCATGTTCCTCGTGCTGTTCGTGTCGTTCCGGTACCGGGCCCGGTCCGACGAGGATGCGCCGGTCCAGACGCACGGCAACATCAAGCTCGAGCTGACGTGGACGATCATCCCGTTCATCCTGCTGCTGGTCATCGGTGTCCTCACGGTCAAGACCGTGTTCGACATCAACAAGATCCCCAAGGGCAACGTGCTGCCGGTGACGGTGACCGGCCACCAGTGGTGGTGGGAGTACCGCTACCCGACGCTCGGCATCACGACGGCCAACGAGCTGCACATCCCCACGGGCAAGAAGGTCAACGTCACCCTCACCAGCGCGGACGTGATCCACAGCTTCTGGCCGACCGAGCTGGCCGGCAAGGTCGACGCGATTCCCGGCCGCATGAACCACCTCACGCTGGAAGCGGTGAAGCCCGGTACCTACGACGGACAGTGCGCCGAGTACTGCGGCCTGTCGCACGCCAACATGCGCCTGCGGGTCGTCGCTCACTCGCCGTCCGACTTCGCGGCGTGGGCGGCCAACCAGCAGAAGCCGGCGGCCATCCCCACCGGCACGAGTGACGAGGCGGTCGGCGCCGGCCTGTTCAAGAGCAAGGGCTGCAGCGGCTGCCACACCATCAACGGCTACAGCGCCGGTCAGGTCGGGCCCAACCTCACCCACCTCGAGACCCGCAAGGTGTTCGCCGGCGCCATCTTCCCGCTCGACGAGCAACACCTCACGCGCTGGCTGCGCAACCCGCCGGCCGAGAAGCCGATGATGCCGCAGAACGGCATCGGCATGCCCAACCTCAAGCTCAGCGACCAGGAGATCGCCAGCCTGATCTCCTTCCTGCAAACCCTCCACTGACGTCCGGAGCACGTATGGCCACCGTCCTCGAACCCACCACAACCGACACCGACACCGCCGACGTCACCCCGGCCGAGCCCCTGCTCGTACGCCGCCCCCGGTCGAGCACCGGGTTCTGGTCGTGGTTCACCACCATCGACCACAAGCGCATCGGCGTGCTCTACGGCATCACCTCGTTCGCCTTCTTCCTCATCGGCGGCTTCGAGGCGCTGCTCATCCGCCTGCAGCTGGCCCAGCCCAACGGCCGCATCCTGTCGGCCGACGCCTACAACCAGGTCTTCACCATGCACGGCACGACGATGATCTTCCTCGTCGTCATGCCGTTGTCGGCGGCGTTCTTCAACTTCATCATGCCGATCCAGATCGGCGCCCGAGACGTGGCCTTCCCGCGCCTCAACGCCTTCAGCTACTGGACGTTCCTGCTCGGCGCGCTGTTCATCAACAGCTCGTTCATCTTCGGCGGCGCGCCCAACGGCGGTTGGTTCGGCTACGCGCCCAACACCAGCATCACGTTCTCGCCCGGCCACAACATCGACTACTGGGTGTTCGGCCTGCTGTTCCTCGGCATCTCGTCGACGGTGGGTGCGGTCAACTTCATCACCACCATCCTCAACCTTCGCGCCCCGGGCATGACGCTGTTCCGCATGCCGGCGTTCACGTGGATGACGTTGGTGTCGGCGTTCCTGCTGCTGTTCGCCCTCCCGGTCATCACCGTCGCCTTGTTCCTGCTGATGTTCGACCGGTTGTTCGGCGCCAACTTCTTCAACGTGGCGGCGGGCGGCAACCCGTTACTTTGGCAACACCTCTTCTGGTTATTCGGGCACCCCGAGGTGTACATCCTGATCCTGCCCGCCATGGGCATCGTGTCGGAGATCCTCCCGGTCTTCGCCCGCAAGCCGCTGTTCGGCTACCCGGTCGTGATCGTGTCGGGTATCGCCATCGGCTTCATGGGCTGGGGCGTGTGGGTGCACCACATGTTCGCCACCGGTCTCGGGCCCGTCGCCATCTCCGCCTTCTCCGTGTCGACGATGCTCATAGCCGTTCCAACGGGCGTGAAGATCTTCAACTGGATCGCCACCATGTGGGGCGGCTCCATCAGATTCAGAACGGCGATGTTGTTCGCCATCGGCTTCGTCGCCATGTTCACCATCGGCGGCCTGTCGGGCGTCACCCACGCGGTGTCGCCGCACGACCGCCAGCAGACCGACACCTACTACGTGGTCGCCCACTTCCACTACGTGCTGTTCGGCGGCGCCCTGTTCGGGATCATGGGCGGCATCTACTACTGGTATCCGAAGGTGTTCGGCCGGATGCTCGACGAGAAGCTCGGCAAGCTGCACTTCTGGACCTGGCTGATCGGCTTCAACCTCACCTTCGGTCCGATGCACTTCGTCGGCTTGGCCGGCATGCCCCGTCGCATCTACACGTACTCCGACGGCATGGGCTGGAACGTCTACAACCTCATCGAGACCATCGGCGCCTTCGTCATCGCCTTCTCGGTGCTGATCTTCCTGGCCAACGTGATCAAGACGCACCGCGGGCCGCTGGGCGCACCCGCCGACCCGTGGGACGCCCGCACGCTCGAGTGGTCGATCCAGTCGCCGGTGCCGCCGTACAACTTCGCCGAGGTGCCCACCGTGCACTCCCTCGACGATTGGTGGCACCGCAAGTACACCGAGGACGACCGCGGCCGCCTGGTGAAGCTGCCCGACCAGCCCGAGCCCGAGCCGTTGGTCGACCCCGCGTCGGTGCACATGCCGTCGCCGTCGTTCTTCCCGCTGGTCGCGTCGCTGGGCCTGCCGGTGATCGGCTACGGGATGATCTACCGGGCCTGGTTCGTCGCCATCATCGGCGCCATCATCACGCTGTCGGGCCTGTACGCCTGGGCGATGGAGCCGGGCACCGAGCCCGACGACGGGCACCACGGCGACCACCACGCGGCGCCCGCGCCTGCGCAGCCCGAGACCCCGGCCTTGGTGGGCGCATCCGCCGAGGGCGAGGCCCCGGAAGGGGGTGATGGCGATGGCTGACGTCGCCGCCGTCCCCGGGGGCGTGGCCACCGACCACGGGCCGCACCACGAGACGAACACCGGCATGTCCAACGAGAAGGTCGCCATGTGGGCCTTCCTCGGGTCGGAGTGCCTGCTGTTCGGCGCCCTCATCTCGACCTACCTGCTGTACCGGGGCAAGAGCATCTCGGGCCCGACGCCGCACCAGATCTACGACATCCCCTACACCTCGGTCAGCTCGTTCGTGCTGCTGATGAGCTCGCTCACCATGGTGCTGGCGCTGGCTGCCATCCAGCGGGGCGACAGCCGGCGCCTGCGGGTGTGGTTGCTCGCCACCGCGCTGCTGGGGGCGACCTTCATCTCCGGCCAGGTGTACGAGTTCACCTCGTTCATCCGCGAGGGTCTCACGATCAAGACCAACCTGTTCGGCTCGAGCTTCTTCGTGCTCACGGGCTTCCACGGCGTGCACGTCACCCTCGGCATCGTGATGCTGCTGTCGCTGTGGAACCTCTCGCTGCGGGGCAAGCTGCCGCAGGAGAAGGCCGAGGTGGTCGAGATCGCCGGCCTCTACTGGCACTTCGTCGACGTCGTGTGGATCGTGATCTTCACGGTCGTCTACCTCATCCCCACCAAGTGAGGGTCACGACATGACCACGCACTCGCAAGCTGACGCCGTCCCGGCCAGCACCGACAACCCGGTTGCCGAGGGCCACCACCCGAGCGAATCGCAGTACGTCGCCATCGCCGGCATCCTCGCCGTGCTCACGGCGATCGAGGTTGCCCTCTCCTACCTCAAGGTGGGCGGCTCACAAGGCATCACCAACGGCGCGCTGCTCGTGCTGGCGGCGATCAAGTTCACGATGGTCGCGATGTTCTTCATGCACCTGCGCTTCGACAAGCCCGTGGTGCGCCGCCTGTTCGTCGGCGGTCTGATCCTCGCCATCTGCGTCTACCTCGCCTACCTATCCACGCTCGGCGTCTTCGTGAAGTGACCGCCGCCGTCTCGCCGTGGCGGTGGCACGCCCACCCGACGGTGTGGCTGGTGATGGCGCTCCTCGCGTTCGGCTACGCGTTCGTGCTGTACCGGGTCGGCCCGGGCCGTGTCGCCCCGGGCGAGCCCGTGGTCACCCGCCGCCAGATGTGGGCGTTCGTGTCGGGCCTGGCCGTGCTGTGGCTGTTCAGCGACTGGCCCATCCACGACCTGAGCGAGCGCTACCTCTTCAGCGTGCACATGGTGCAGCACCTCGGCTACACGCTGATCGCGCCCCCGCTGCTGATCATCGGCACGCCGGAGTGGGCGCTGCGGTGGCTGCTCGACGGACGTGCCCTGGGCCGCCTCGTCAAGCAGGTGGCCCGCCCCATCCCGGCGGCGATCATCTACAACTCGGTCTTCGCGTTCACCCACATCCCGGCGGTGGTCGACCGGGCCGTGCCGTCGGAGCCGCTGCACTTCCTGTTGCACGTGGCCATCTTCACCACTGCCGTGAACATGTGGTTCCCGGTGCTCAACCCGCTGCCCGAGTACCCCCGCCTCGGGAACCCGGGCCGCATGGTCTACCTGTTCCTGCAGTCGATCCTGCCGACGGTGCCGGCCGCCTTCCTGACCCTCGGCGACGGCGTCGTCTACCACTTCTACGCCACCGTGCCCCACCCGTGGATCTCGGCCATCGACGACCAGCAGCTGGCGGGCGCCATCATGAAGGTCTACGGGGGCCTGATCCTCTGGGGCTGCATCATCGTGATGTTCTTCCGCTGGTACGGGCAGTCCCAGGCCGAGGCCAAGCGGGACCGTGAGCTGCTGCGCTGGGACGACGTAGCGCGCGAATTGGAGCGCACGGCGGCCCCTCCGGCCCCCGAAACCACGCAGAGCGGCTGAAGCTGGCGTCAACTCCCGCGAGCGGGTTAAATGCCGTGAACCGGCTGGACCCCGACACCCGTGCCAGAATGAATCGGGACCGCGGGCGGCGCTCTCACCTCGGGGGGCTCATGAGAATTTCTGGAAATCTTCGGACGCGACGGAAGGCCACGCCCAGACTGGCGCTGGCGGCGTTGCTCACCATGCTGGCGGGAGGCGGCGTCGTCGTCGCCCTGCCGTCGTCGGCACCGGCGGCCACCGTGCCGTCGATCTCGGTCGACAACCAGTCAGTGACCGAGACCGACGCGCCCAACAACGTGACGATGACCTTCCACGTCACCCGCACGGGCGACACGTCGGGCTCGTCGACCGTGCACGCGTTCACCCGCGACGGCGTGGCATCCGACCCGCTCGCCCCCGTGGCCCAGGCCGGCTCCGATTACCAGGCCGTCGACACCACGGTGACGTTCGACCCGACCGTCACCGAGCGCGACGTCACGGTCACCGTTCTGGGCGACTCCATCAAGGAGCCCACCGAGTCGTTCGAGCTCGCCCTCGACAATCCCAACAACGCGACGGTCGGCGTGAGCGCGGGCCGGGGTGACATCATCGACAACGACGGCGCCCCGCCGGCCCCGAGCATCTCCATCAACGATGTGAGCCATCCAGAGGGGAACTCCGGCCTCACCGCCTTCGACTTCGTCGTGAGCCTCAGCCAGGCCAGCACGGCGCCGGTGACCGTGCAGTACACGACGGCCGACGGCACGGCGCAGGCACCCAACGACTACGTCGCCAAGTCCGGCACCATCACGTTCCCGGTCGGGGCAACCGCGCAGACGCTGACCGTCAACGCGCGAGGTGACACGCTCGGCGAGCCGGACGAGAACTTCGCCGTCAACCTCGCACGCAGCACCAACGCGTCGATCGCCGACGCACAAGGCATCGGCACGATCCAGCAAGACCACGACACCAGCTTCAGCATCAACAACGTCTACGCCGACGAGGGCAACTCCTCGACGACCACATTCACGTTCACCGTCACCCGCACCGGAGACCTGAGCAAGATCTCCACGGTCGACTACGCCACCCAGGACGCGTCCGCAACCTCGCCGTCCGACTACACAGCAAAGAACGGCACGCTCACGTTCCCCGTCGGCGTCGACACGCAGCCGGTCTCGGTGCTGGTCAATGGCGACACCACCGTGGAGCCCACCGAGGTGTTCCACGTCGTGCTCACCAACTTCCAGAACGCCAGTGAGATCACTGTGCCCGTGGGCAACGGCATCATCCTGGCCGACGATTTCTCCTCCGGTGATACGCCCGTGTTGCAGGTGGTCGACGCCACCGTGAGCGAGAGCGCGGGCACCGCGCAGGTACTGGTGTCGCTCTCACCGCCGAGCAACCAGGTGGTGACGGCGAGCTACACCACGCAGGACGGCACCGCGACCGCGGGATCCGACTACACCGCGACCAGCGGCACGCTCACGTTCGCGGCCGGCCAGCGCACGGCGATCATCAACGTGCCGATCCTCGAGGACTCGCTCGGCGAGCCGACCGAGAACTTCAAGATCCTGCTCAGCAACACCAGCGCCACCGTGGCCGGCCCGGGCACCGTCAACATCCTCGATGACGACGGCGGGCCCAACGGCGGCGGCGGTGGCGGCGGCGGCGGTGGCGGTGGGGGCGGCGGCGGTGGTGGTGGGATTCCCAACTTCTCCACCGGCCTCATCACGACCGGGCCGGGCTCCGGCGGCGGCCCCGACACTCGCACCTACCACTCCGACGGCTCGTTCAACAGCGCCTTCTTCGCCTTCGACCCCGGGTTCACGGGCGGCGTCTCAGTGGCACGTGGTGACGTGATCGCCAGCAGCCCTGGCAGCGAGATCATCGTCGGCGCCGGCCCGGGCGCCTTCCCGGTGGTCAGCGTGTTCAACAACGCGGGCCAGCTGCTCAACCAGTTCATGGCCTACGACGCCAACTTCCGTGGCGGCGTCAACGTCGCCGTCGGCGACATCGACCCAGGCGGCCCGGCTGAGATCATCACCGGTGCCGGGCCGGGTGGCGGCCCCGACGTGCGGGTCTTCAACGGCGCCAGCCAGGGCCCGCCCTTGCACCAGTTCTTCGCCTACGAGGCCGGCTTCCACGGCGGCGTCAACGTGGCCGCCGGTGAGATGAACGGCCTGCCCGGCGACGAGATCGTCACCGGCGCCGGCCCGGGCGGCGGCCCGCTGGTCAAGGTCTTCAATGCGGGCGGCGCCATGCTCAGCCCGGCGTTCTACGCCTACGCGGCCGCCTTCGGCGGGGGCGTCAACGTGGCCGTCGGCAACATCGACAACGCCGGCGCCGAAGACATCGTGACCGGCCCCGGTCCCGGCGGCGGGCCGCACGTGCGGGAGTTCACCGCCATCGGCCAGCCGCTCAACCTCGGCTTCATGGCGTTCGACCCCAACTTCGCGGGCGGCGTCAGCGTGGCCGTGGGCAACATCGACACCACGCCCCCCGACGAGATCATCGTGGGCGCCGGCCCGGGCGGGGGCCCGCACGTCCACGCCTTCACGGCGGGCGGAAGCCCGCTCGGACAGGGCTGGTTCCCGTACGACATCAACTTCCACGGAGGCGTCAAGGTCGCCATGAGCCCGGCGTAAGCCGGGCCGGGCTGGGGCCTGCAAGCACCAATTGCGCACGTAGTACCACTTTGCGTGGTCGTGCAGGATGAGGAGACCAAGTTGTTGAACAACCCGAGCATGAGACTCCGGAGAATCAGCAGTGCGATGGCGGGCGTGCTCACGCTGGCGTCTGTGATCGTGCTTTCAGCCCCCCCGTCGGCGCACGCGGCCAACGCGGCGATCACGTCGGCGACGGGACCCCTGACCAAGATCGAAATCAGCCCCGACCTCACCTGCAACGTGCAGCACCGGGTCGATCCCGCCCCCGAGTTCTTCGGCGGGAACGCCTGCGGCACGCTGGTGGCGTTGGGCCCGACCACGGCCACGTCCACGCTGTACGGCCCGGCCGACATCCCCGCGGGTGAGAACGCCTCGCCCCGCACCCCGTTCACCCCGGTGAGCCAGAGCGGCGTGAGCGGCACGGGCACCATCGGCGACCCGTACCTCATCACCACCGTCGTCGCCCTCGGCGACACGGGCGTGCAGCTCACCGAGACCGACAGCTACGTGGCCGGCAACGACTGGTACCGCACCGACGTCGCCATCAACAACTCCACGAGCAATGAGGTCCGGGCGATCGTCTACCGGGTGGGCGACTGCTTCCTGCAGGGCTCCGACCAGGGCTACGGCAAGTTCGATCCCAACGACGGCTCGATTGCCTGCGTCGCCTCCACCTCGCCGGCCACCCGCACCGAGAAGTGGACGCCGCTCACCAGCGGCAGCCGCTACTACGAGGCCGGGTTCCAGTCGGTGTGGACCAAGGTCGGCACCCGCACCGAGTTCCCGAGCACGTGCGAGTGCTCCACCTTCCAGGACAACGGCGCCGGCCTGAGCTGGACCGTGACCGTCCTGGCCGGGCAGACCAACACGGTCTCGCACCGCACGACGCTCTCGCCTGGACCGCCCGCGGTCGTGAAGTCGGCCGACAAGGACGGCGTTCCGCCCAGCCCGGCCCCGTCGTCGGCCGCCGCGCCGTCGAGCCCGAGCGCCCCGTCGCTCCCGATCCCGGGTGCGCCTGGTGCCACGCCTGCTCCCACCACTGATCCCAACGCCAAGGTCACCGACGGCTACACGATCAGCGTGATCAACCCGACGGCGACGCCCATCAAGCTGGCCACCATCACCGACAACCTGCCGGCCGGGTTCAGCTACGTGCCCAACAGCACGACGGGCGTGACCACGACCGAGCCGGTGATCTCCAACAACGGCAGCACGCTGACGTGGAAGGAGCCCAAGGGCAAGGTCTACACAGTGCCGGCGTTCGACAGCATCTCGCTGCACTTCAACGTCTACGTCCCGCAGGCCCCGACGTGCGGCACCTTCTACAACGACGCTTCGGCGAGCGGTGACACCCCTGTCGCTCCCGCCGTGCACACGGCCCCGGTGACGGTGTTCTGCCAGGCCGACCTCGTTGCCGAGCCGGCTGTGATCGACGTCAACAACCCGCCGGGCGTCAACCTGTTCACCCTGAAGGCGCACCTGACCGACCACACGACGCACGCCGGTCTCGCCGGTCGCTTCCTCACCTTCACGGCCATGGGCAAGGACCTCTGTGGGCCCGTGAAGACCGACAACACCGGCACGGCGACCTGCAGCGACATCTCCAACGTGGCGAACGATGTCCAAGTGCTCATCAACCCGCTCGGCTACGACGTCGAGTTCAAGGGTGACGGCGCCTACTCGCCGCTCAAGGCCCACGGCCCCGCCGTGCAGGTCGGCCCCGT
>JAFATL010000739.1 GCA_019243975.1 Actinomycetota bacterium
CGGCGCAGGCTGGTCTGGGCGTCCTTCAGGATCTCGAGGAACAGCTCTTCCTTGCTCGAGAAGTACCAGTAGAAGACGCCCTTGCCGACCTCCATGCCCTGCACGATCTCGGCGACCGACGTGGGGTGGTAGCCCTTCTCGGCGAACCGCTGGGCGGCGTACTCCATCAACTGGGCACGCCGCTCGCGGCCACGCTGGGTGAGACGGCGCTGGGTCGCGGCGGCAGTCGCCGGCGGCGGGGCGGGGGCCACTCGTGTCGAAGCCATTCCGAAGGTGACGGTACGCACTTCTTGACCGGACGGTCAAGAACCGACCGGCCTATGCTCGATCGGCCATGGCCTATTGGGTGCTGAAGGCGATCCTCACACCCGTGCTGCGGTTCCTCTTCAAGGTCCGCGTGGAGGGGCTCGAGCACGTGCCGACCGACGGTCCGGCGATCCTGGCGAGCAACCACGTCTCGTTCTCCGACTCGATCTTCCTGCCGCTGGTGCTCAAGCGGCGGATCACGTTCGTGGCCAAGGCCGAGTACTTCGAGGACCCCAAGACGGCGTGGTTCTTCCGGGCCGTGGGCCAGATCCCGATCAAGCGGGAGGGCGGCTCGGCGTCGCAGCGGGCGCTCGACTCGGCGCGGGAGGTGCTGGAGGGCGGCGGCCTGTTCGGCATCTACCCCGAGGGCACCCGCTCGCCCGACGGCAGGCTCTACAAGGGCCACACCGGCGTGGCCCGGCTGGCCATGCAGTGCAAGGTGCCGATCCTGCCCGTGGCCATGGTCGGCACCCGCGAGGCGCAGCCCATCGGGCAGGTGAAGCCCAACTTCTTCATGCCGATCACCATCCGGATCGGCCGGCCCATGGCGTTCGAGCGCCAGCGGGAGCGGGCCGACGACCCCCAGGTGCTGCGCTCGATCACCGACGAGGTGATGTTCGAGCTGCGCGAGCTGTCGGGTCAGGAGTACGTCAACACCTACGCCAAGCGCAAGGACACCGTCGAGGCGGCCGACGAGGCCAAGGTGAAGTCGATCGTTGACGTCACCGACGGTGCCCAGTCGCCCTCGGTCGCCGTCGCGGGCTGAAGTAACAACAAGGCGATACACAGGCAACACACCGTTCACGCACCACCTCTACGCTTCTTCTCATGGCCACCTTTGTCGTCCGCGTGTGGTTGCCCGACCGGCCCGGCGCGCTGGGCGCGGTCGCCAGCCGCATCGGCGCCGTGCGCGGTGACCTCATCGGCATCGACATCCTCGAGCGGGGCGCCGGGCGCGCCATCGACGAGCTCATCGTGGAACTGCCGTCGCGCGACCTCGTCTCGTTGCTGATCGAGGAGATGAGCCAGGTCGACGGCGTGGACGTCGAGGACGTGCGCCCGGTCACCGACGGCCAGCCCGACCCGCGCGTCGACGCGCTGGAGTCCGCCGCGGTGCTGGTCGAGAAGACGACGTTGGAGGCGCTGCTGCAGGCGCTGTGCGAGCGGGCGTCGCACGACTTCGAGGCCGACTGGTCGGCCGTCATCGACGAGCGACCTGTGGGCGACGAGCCGCTGGCGTGCGTGGGCCACCCGCCCGCGGCGGCGTGGCTGGCGGCGTTGGTCGCGGGCGGCTCCGCCTCGTCTTCGGTTGCGTCCGGCGAGACCGGTCCCGAAGACGTGGCGTGGGCGCTGCTGCCGTCCGCCGGATTGGCCGTGGTGCTCGGCCGCCGCGGCCGTCCGCTGCGCGCCCGCGAGCGCCAGCAGTTGGCCGCGTTGACCCGCATCGCCGACCACCGCCACTCCGAAGTCACCCGCCACACGGTCCTCGGCGCCAACTGACGCGCTTTTTTGCCGAACTGACACCAGAAACGGGACCGTACGATCACGTTTCTGGTGACAGTTCGGGTTGAGGACGTCGCGCACGAGCTGGAGCTCGTCGTCGTGGGCTCGTGCACGGGTGGGGAGTTCGGGGCGACGCACGTGCGCGACGCGGACGGGCGTGACCTCGTATTCAAGTTGGTGCACGACCTGGCGTGGGCGACGCGCGGGGCGGGCGTCGCCGGGCGGGTGCGGGCGCGCGGGTACCCGGCACCCGAGTACGTCGCCGTCGGCGAGGCGGGGGAGCAGCCCTACACGGTGCAGCAGTGGATGCCCGGCGCCGTCCCCGACGTGATGACGGTCGAGTACGTCGACCAGTTGCTCGACCTGGTGCCACTGCACGCAGGTGTCGTCCCCGAGGGCGACGGGTGGGTGGACGAGTTCGTGACCGGCCTGCGCGGTGAGGCGGCGTGGCCGACGCATGACGCCGCGCGCGATGTGGCGCCGGCGATCGTCGACGAGCTGGTCGCGCTCGGGAAACGCCTCGACGGTCTCTCGTTGCCTGAGCATGACGCCGTGCATGGTGACTTCCACCATCGCAACTACCTGGCCCTCGACGGGCGCGTCACTGCTGTCTTCGACTGGGAAGGGGCCCGCAACGGCGACTGCCGGTTCGACGCGTTCGTGCTCGCCGCCTGGTCGCGCGCCGTCCCACAGCAGTCGACCCCCGAGGCATCTGCACGGGCATGGGACCGCGCGACGAGCGGCGTCGAGCCCGACGCGTTGGCGCTGTACGCGGGCCACCTGGCACTGCGCAACCTCGACTTCTACGCACGCCACAACCCCAGCGCGTTGCCGTGGTGCCTCGACACGATCGAGGAGATCCTGGCGCCGTGCTGGCGCTGACATGACCACGAGCTGGGACGGCGACGAGTACCAGCGGCGATTCGACGCGCTGGCCGAGTCGGGGGCCGACGTCCACGGGGAAGCCACGTTCGTGGCGGCGTACTCACCGGCGTCGGTGCTCGACGCCGGCTGCGGCACCGGCCGCGTCGGCATCGAGCTGGCCCGGCGGGGCATCGAGGTGGTGGGCGCCGAC
>JAFATL010000464.1 GCA_019243975.1 Actinomycetota bacterium
GCCCACCGGCGAGCACACGACGGTCGACTGCCTGGGGCTGTTCTGCTTCATCGGCGCCGTGCCTGCGACCGGGTGGCTGTGCAAGGAGATCGTGGTCGACCGCTCCGGCTTCGTCCTCACCGATCGGTCGCTGCCCGAGGACGCGCACTCAGCCGCGTTTGCCGGCCGCGAGCCGTTGCCGTTCGAGACGTCAGTGCCGGGCGTGTTCGCGGTGGGCGACGTGCGCAGCGGTTCGATGAAGCGGGTGGCGGCCGCCGTCGGCGAGGGCTCCAGCGCGGTGAAGTCGGTGCACGAGTTCCTCGCCCTGCACGCGTGAGCCGATCATCCCCGTGTGTTGTCAGATGATCTCGCGGGCGTCGCGATCGGGCAGGGGTGGGAACGGCGCCACCGGCAACGTCTGGTACCAGTAGGCCACGGTGGCAATGTCGTCCTGCAACTGCAGGTAGCGCCCGCCCCTTCGCCAGCCCAGCGCCTGCATCGTCACCTTGAGGTCGGTGCGGAAGCGGATGGGGTCGGTGAGGTGCCAGCGGTACAGGCCGAAGCGCTGCTGCGACCGGTACGTACCGTCAGGCCGCAGCACCTGCGGCATCCCCGCGTACGGCGTCGTGAACTCGGTGTACTGGCCCTTCACGTCGAAGTTGTAGGAGCCGCAGAAGTAGTCCTCGGTGCCGGTGCCACAGATCGTCGGGAACTCGCCGTCGCCGTCGATGAAGAACTTGAGCTCGCCCTCGCCCCACCAGCCCGCGTTGTTGACGCCCCACGCGCAGTACGTGCCCACGTACTGGCCCCGGCCCTGCACACCGTCGAGGATGGTGACGACGTCGCCCTGGGGCAGCGGGTTGACGCGGCGGAACTGGGCGCAGAAGCGGGCGGCGTCGTCCGGCACGTCACACAGTGAGTAGGTCACCTGGTAGTAGACGACGCGCTCCTCTTCGCTCTCGTTGGTGAGCGTGATGCGGGCACCGGTGGCGAACGGCATCTCCCAGTAGCAGTTGAACGCGCTGCCCGGGTTCACGCACACGGCCAGCGACGACACCGGCGCGTACTCGCCCCAACCACAGGCGAAGAAGTCGCCGACCGGGCATTCGACCGCCGGGTTGTCGGCACCGTCCCAGTACATGCGCAGCACCTGGTTGCGCCACCCGCCGGTGGGCGTGAGCCAGATGTGCTGGATGGCGCCGCTGCCCTCGATGTCGGCCAGCACGAACGTCTCGCCCGGGCCGATGCGCACCGACGGCGACACCTTCCACCCCTGCCCCAACTCGCGCGAGGGGCCGGCGCCCGTGCCCTCGGTGGCCATGCCACCGCCGCCCTTCTCGCCGGTGAAGTTCTCGGGACTGATCGACCGCGTCTCCGCGTCTGCCAGCCGCCACACGTTCGCCAGCCCCACGCCCAGCCCGTTCCATCCCGTGGTCATGGGCCAGGTTTCTACCTGGCGCGGCCGTCAGTCCGTCGAGCTGGTCGTCGGCCCGGGCGTGGTCGTCGTCGTGGAGCGCGGCGTCTTCTCGTGGGGCGGCTGGGTGGTGTGGGTGTGCGGCGTACGCGTGTGGGGCGTGTGGGTGGCGCCGCCGCTGCTGTGATGGGTCGTGACCGTGCTGCTGCCTCCCCCGCCGGAGCCGGAGGGGATTTGGGCGAGCTCGGCCGCCTGGCGGGCTTGCACGGCCGCGGCGATGGCGGCGGCGTCGGTGGTAGTCGACGTCGTCGACGACGAGGTGGTCGACGACGAGGTGGTGGTGGTCGGGCGGTTGTGAGCGGCCCGGGCCGCGTGCAGGTGGTGGCCGCTACAAGCGACGCCAGCCAGCGAGACGGCGGCGGCGAGCGCGAGAGCGCCGGTGCGAATTCCCATGGCGGCAATCCCTACAGGAACGCATGTGAGGGTTTGGTTACGGTGAGCCCATGGCTCCCTTTGCGCGGCAGGAGATGGAAGAGGCCTTCGCCCACTACCAGGCCGAGGCCAAGAAGGCGGGCAAGAGCGGTGACTGGACCGGCTGGGGCGCCTGCTTCACCGAGGACGCCGAGTACTACGAGCACCACTTCGGGAAGATGAAGGGCCGCCAGGTCATCGTCGACTGGATCACCGAGACGATGAAGCAGTTCCCCAACGACTGCATGACCGAGTTCCCCGTCGACTGGTACATGGTCGACGAGGAGCGGGGCTGGATCATGATGAGCGTGATCAACCGCATGGACGACCCCGGCGACGGCACCAACCACGAGGAGTACAACTGGACGCTGCTGCACTACGCGGGCAACGGCCTGTTCTCCTACGAGGAGGACATGTACAACCCCGCCGAGTTCGGCACGATGATCTCGGGCTGGCTCAAGGCCAAGAAGGCCGCCTCCGCGGGCTGACGCGCCATCGGTCAGCGGCCCCGGGCCAGGGCGACGGCGGCGGCCACGTGGGAGAGGTGGCTGATGCCTTGGGGGAAGTTCCCGAGCAGTTCGTTGGCTTCGGAGTCGTACTCCTCGGAGAACAAGCCCAGGTCGTTGCTGGCGGCGACGGCCCGGTCGAACACGCGCTGGGCCTCCTCGCGGCGGCCCTGGTAGGCGAGGCACTCGGCCAGCCAGAACGTGCACGCCAAGAACGCACCCTCCTGACCTTCGAGGCCGTCGTCGTTGCGGTAGCGCAAGAGCAGGCCGTGACCGTCGTCGAGGTCGGCCCACACCGCGTCGGTGGTGGCGACCATGCGGGGGTCGTCGTACTCCACGAACCCGAACGTCGGTAGCAGCAACACCGCCGCGTCGAGGTCGTGGCTGCCAAAGGCCTGTACGTACGACTGGCGCTTTTCGCTCCAGCCTTCCTCCTGCACCGCCTCCCATACGGCGTCGCGCTCCTTCTGCCATCGGCGCACCGGCGCCCGGCGCATGCCGACCTCGGCCAAGCGCAAGCCGCGGTCGATGGCGACACCGCACATGGCCTTGGAGTGCACGAAGTGGCGCTGGTTCTCCCGCATCTCCCAGATGCCGCAGTCGGGTTGGCGCCACTTCTCGCAGGCGGCGTCGACCAGGCTGGCGAGGAAGCGCCAGTAGTCGTCGTCGGGCGACTGCCCGCGCCCGTGCCACTGCCACGCCAACTCGAGCACGTACCCGTACACGTCGAGCTGCAGCTGCCGCACTGCTGCGTTCCCCACTCGCACCGGCGCCGAGCCTCGGTACCCCTCGAGATGGGTGAGCTCCGCCTCGGTGAGGCGCCGCTCGCCGCCGACGCCGTACGCGTTCTGCAGACCGTCGGCCGTACCCGCCGCCGTCCGTTCGACGAAACGCCGGAAGGC
>JAFATL010000551.1 GCA_019243975.1 Actinomycetota bacterium
GCGCTGCTGGGCGCCGTCACCGCGCCACTGGTGGGCGCGCTGGCCGACGCGTGGCCGATCACGGTGCACGGCAAGGAAAAGGGGAACCTGGCCCTGGCGTTCGCCATCGTCACGCCGTTCGTGCTGGTGGGGTCGGCCGTCGTGCTCAACGGCCGCCGCCACGTCACCGCCGACACGGCGAGGGCGCGGGCGGAGGCGGCAACGGGGTAGGAATCCCGGACCGCAAAAAGAGAACCGGTACTATTTCGGTGATGAGAGGGGTTGCCCGATGAGCAGTGCCGCTCCTGCGGAGCAGCTGCGCCCGAGCCAGATCAAGCGGCGCGGGCGCGTGATCGCGGCAGCGCTCGAGCTTGGCGCCGAGGGCGGCTACGACGCCGTGCAGATGCGCGACGTCGCCGCCCGGGCCGACGTCGCCCTCGGCACCATCTACCGCTACTTCTCCTCCAAGGACCACGTGCTGGCCGCCGCCATGCAGGAGTGGACCGACGAGCTGCGCCAGCGCCTCACCCAGGTGCCGCCGCGCGGCACGGCCGTCGCCGATCAGTTGGTCGACGTGTTCCGGCGGGCCTGCCGGGCCATGGAGCGGCAGCCGCTGCTGACCGGCGCACTCATCACCGCCCTCACGTCCTCCGACGACGGCGTGGCCGAGTGCACGCAAGAGGTCGGCAACCAGATCTCGACGATCACCGATCAGATCCTGTCCGCCCTCGATGGCAAGACGCGCGAGCGCATCTCCCGCGTCATCCGCCATGTCTGGTACGCCACCCTGACCGGTTGGGCCAACGGCCGCTACGACATGAAGCAGGTGGCCGACGAGCTCGAGAACGCCATCCGCCTCACCGTCGAACCCCGCTACGCCAGCAACGGCAAGCCGACTAGAACCGGTTCTAAACTGCCCAAGTAGTGGCAGAGGCGGACGTTTCGACGTCCAAGGAGATGCGGCACGGGGGCTGGCGCATGATGCGGCGCGCCCTGCGACCGAGCCGGGGCTGGATCGTGCTCGGTGTCAGCGCCGCGCTGCTGTGGACCGTCGCCAAGGTGTCGATCCCGCTGCTGGCCCAGCAGGCCATCGACCACGGCATCCAGGTGTACCGGCCGGGCGTCCTCGTGAAGTGGGGCCTGATCATCCTCGCCGTCACCATCGTCGTGGCCGTGTGCACGGCGCTACGGCGCTACGCGGCGTTCTTCATCTCCCTGCGGGCCGAAGCCGACCTGCGCCGCGAGCTGTTCGCCCACCTGCAGCGGCTGCACTTCGGCTACCACGACCGGGCCCAGACCGGGCAGCTGATGGCGCGCGCCAACACCGACCTTCGCCAGATCCAGCTGTTCCTCGTGTTCCTGCCTGTAGCGGGCGCCAACATCGTCATGGTCATCGGCGTGGCCATCGTGCTGTTCTCGATCGACTCCCGCCTGGCGCTGGTGTCGCTGGCGGCGCTGCCGTTCCTCAACATCGCGGCCACCCGCTTCTCCACCCGGCTGCACCCGTTCTCGGCCGAGCTGCAGCAGTCGCTGGCCGACGTATCGGGTCTCGTCGAGGAGACGCTGTCGGGCATCCGGGTGGTGAAGGGCTTCGGGTCGGAGTCGATCCAGGAGCGACGCATGGAAGGCGCCGCCGGCACCGTGTTCGACAAGGCGATGGACATCGCCCGGCTGCGGGCGTCGTTCACACCCCTCATCGACCTGCTGCCGACGGTCGGGCTCATCGCCACGCTGTACGTGGGTGGCCACGAGGTGCTCGACCACCGCTTGACCATCGGTCAGCTCATCGCCTTCAACTTCTACATCCTGCAGTTGATCTTCCCGCTGCGACTCACCGCCTTCCTCGTGGCCGCGGCGTCGCGAGCGTCGGCCTCGGCGGCCCGGGTGTACGCGGTGTTGAGCACCGCCCCCGCCATCGTCAATATCCACGACGCCCGCAAGCCGGTCGACGGCGCGGGCGAGGTGCGGTTCGAGGGCGTGCGGTTCGGCTACGGCGGCGACCGTCCCGTGCTCGACGACCTCGATCTGGTGGTGCGGGGCGGTGAGGCGCTGGCGCTGGTGGGGCCGACGGGCTGCGGCAAGAGCACGATCGCCCGCCTGATCCCGCGCTTCTACGACGTCGACGCGGGCGCCGTGCTGCTCGACGGTGTCGACGTGCGCATCCTCGAGCTGAGCGAGCTGCGCCGTTCGATCGGCATCGTGTTCGAGGACACGTTCCTGTTCGGCGATTCGGTGCGCACCAACATCGCCTTCGCCGATCCCGAGGCGCCCGACGAACTGGTGGAGCGAGCCGCTCGATTGGCGGGGGCGGACGAGTTCATTCGCGAGCTGCCCGACGGTTACGACACCGTCCTCGGCGAGCGGGGCTTCTCGCTGTCGGGCGGGCAGCGCCAGCGCATCGCCATCGCCCGGGCCATCTTCGCCGACCCGCGTGTGCTCGTCCTCGACGACGCCACGTCGTCGGTCGACCC
>JAFATL010000612.1 GCA_019243975.1 Actinomycetota bacterium
TCGACTCGGCGCAATCGAACGGAAGCGGGCTGCTCGACCGATTGTCCGATGCCTGGGCGTCCCGCGACGTGCGCTTCGCGGTGGAGATCGCGGTCGGGATCTTCGCGTTCTTGATCTTCGTCGGCGTGCTGTACCCGGCGCCCATGCCGATCCTGTTCCTCGGCCTCGTGCTCGGTTCGATCAACGCACTCATCGCCTTGGGGATCGTGCTGACCTACCGGGCCAACCGCATCATCAACTTCGCCGTCGGCGACCTCGGCGCAGTGGCGGCCGTGCTCACGGCGTCGTTGATCGTCGGCCCGAAGTGGCCGTTCTGGCCGGCCATGTTCGTGGGTCTGTTGAGTGCGCTGTTCCTCGGCGGCATCACCGAGGTGCTGTTCATCCGCCGCTTCTCCAAGGCGCCCCGACTCATCCTCACGGTGGCGACCATCGGCCTGCAGCAGCTGTTCGTGTTCGGAGAGCTCGCGCTGCCGAAGGCGTTCGGCTACGACACCGCGCCGCAGCCGCCGGTGCCGTTCAAGTTCACGTTCACGTGGCAGTTCCTCGTGTTCCGGGGTGGCCACCTGCTGATCCTCATCGTGGTGCCGCTGGTGATGCTGGGGCTGGCCGCGTTCTTCCGCTACACGCGCGTCGGCATCGCCGTGCGGGCGTCGGCCGAGTCCGCGGACCGGGCGTCGCTGCTGGGCGTGCCGGTGAAGCGCGTGCAGACGTTGGTGTGGGTGATCGCGGGCGGGCTGTCAGGCCTGGCCGTGCTGCTGCGCCTGCCCATCCAAGGCGTGTCCATCGGGGCCGCGCTCGGTCCCGCCTTGTTGCTGCGGGCGTTGGCCGCCGCCGTGCTCGGGCGCATGGAGATGGCGCGCACGTTCGTGTGGGCGCTGGTACTCGGCATGATCGAACAGTCGGTGCTGTTCGTCGCCCACCGCACGATCATCGTCGACGCGGTGATGTTCGGCCTGATCCTCGGCGGCCTGTTGTTGCAGCGCCGCCAGCTGCTGTCGCGCGCGGAGGAGACCGGCGTGTCGTCGTGGACGTCGATCCGCGAGGTGCGGCCCATCCCGCGAGAGCTGCGCGACCAGCCGCTGGTGCGCAACGCCGTCGGCATCCTGTTCGGAGTGCTGGCGGTGATGCTGGTGCTGTACCCGCTGCGCATGAGCCAGAGCAGCGTCAACCTGCTCGGCGTCGGGCTCATCTTCGGCATGATCATGCTGTCGCTCGCCTTGCTCACTGGGTGGGCCGGACAGATCAGCCTCGGGCAGCTGGCGTTCGCGGCCTACGGCGCGGCGGTGTCGGGCACGTTGGCGCAGCACGGCTGGAACTTCTTCCCCGCTTTGCTGGTGGCAGGTCTCACGGGCGCCTTGGTCGCCGTGCTCGTCGGCATACCGGCGCTGCGCATCCAGGGCCTCTTCCTGGCGGTGGCCACGTTCGCCTTCGCGCAGGCGAGCGGCGTCTACCTGCTCAACCGCGAGTTCTTCCCGTGGCTGGTGCCGGACGAGGCGAAGCGCGTGATCCGGCCCGTGCTGTTCAACAAGTTCAACCTGGAGACCGAGCACACCTACTACTACGTACTGCTCGTCTTCTTCGTCTTCGTCGTGGTCTCGGTGCGGGCGCTGCGAAGATCGCGTTCGGGACGCGTGCTGGTGGCGACGCGCGACAACGTTCGGGC
Source organism: Actinomycetota bacterium (assembly GCA_019243975.1). Lineage (GTDB taxonomy): Bacteria > Actinomycetota > Acidimicrobiia > Acidimicrobiales > JAFATL01 > JAFATL01. Next base: position 1,664 of record JAFATL010000612.1, read on the forward strand.
GGCCCAGGCGTTCGGCGTCAGCCCCGTGCGGGCGCGGCTGTCGGCGTTCGCCCTGTCGGGGTTCATCGCCGCGTTGGCCGGCGGCCTCTACATGTACGACCAGCACGGGCTCACCTCGAGCTCGCCGATTCTCGAGACGCTGCGCGGGTTGATCGTGTTCAGCATGGCGGTGATCGGCGGGCTGGGGTCGGTGCCCGGCGCGTTGCTGGGCGCGGCCTACCTGATGTTCCTGTTCAACTCGTCGTTCACCCGCACCACCGAGGCGCAGTTCCTCGGGAGCGGCGTCGGGATGCTGTTCATCCTGATGATCCTGCCGGCCGGGCTGGGCGGGCTGCTCTACGACATCCGCGACAACCTGCTGCGGCGGCTGGCGCGGGCCAAGAACATCGTCGTGCCCAGTCTGCTGGCCGACGTCCGCGTCGACGGCGACGGCACCGTCCGGCCGGAAGAGGCAACGCTCGGCGACGTCGAGGTCGAGAGCGTGGAGACGATCGAGATGGAGGTCCTGTGACCGCCATCCTCGAGGTCAACGACCTCGACGTCTCCTACGGCAAGACGCAGGTGCTGTTCGGCGTCGACTTCCACGTGGAGGAGGGCGAGATCGTCGCTCTGCTCGGCACCAACGGCGCGGGCAAGTCGACGCTGCTGTCGGCCATCTCCGGGTTGCTCGAGCCGGGCCGCGGCCGCATCAGCTTCGAGGGTCGCGACATCACCAAGTGGGACGCCAACAAGACCGTGGCCGGCGGCATCGTCTACATGCCGGGCGGCAAGGGCGTGTTCCCCACGCTGACCGTCGACGAGAACCTCAGCCTGGCCGGGTGGTTGTTCCGCCGGGAGCAGGAGTACCTGGCCGGGGCCATGGCGCAGGTGATGGAGTACTTCCCGATCCTGCGCGAGCGCGGCCCGCAGAAGGCCGGCAACCTTTCGGGCGGCGAGCAACAGATGCTCACGTTGGCCCAAGCCTTCATCGCCCGGCCCCGCCTGTTGATGATCGACGAGCTGTCGCTCGGTCTGGCGCCGGTGATCGTCGAGCAG
>JAFATL010000659.1 GCA_019243975.1 Actinomycetota bacterium
AGCTTGCAGCGGTGCAGGGTGAGGCAGCCGCACCCGATGCACGAGCTGAGCTCGTCGCGCAGCGCCTGCAGCAGACGGATCCGCTCGTCGAGGTCCCCGCGCCAGCGGGCCGAGAGCCGCTCCCAGTCGCGCTGGTTCGGCGTGCGCGCATCGGGGAGCGACGCCAGGGCATCGCGGATGTCGGCCAGGGACAGGCCGACCTGCTGGCCGACGCGGATGAACGCCACCCGGCGCAGCACCTCGCGGTGATAGCGGCGCTGGTTGCCGTCGGTGCGCTCGGAGCTGAGCAAACCGTGCTGCTCGTAGAAGCGCAGAGCCGAGGTGGTCACGCCCGACCGCTCGGCCACGGCGCCGATCGTCAGAAATTCCTCCATGCACCTGACCCAAGGATTGGCTTGACTTCAACATTAGTTGAAGTTTTACGGTGCTTCAGATGCCAACTGCCGATGTTGACCTCGACCTGCTCGACGACCAGCGCCTGGTGGCGAACGCGGCGGAACGAATCGGTGTGCCCCGGGCAGAGATTCCCGGTGACCGCTTCTCGTTCGTGCTCCACGCGCCCCTCGAACTCCTCGCCCGCGCCGCGCTGCTCCCGATGGTGGCGCCGGACGCACGCGACGCGGCCGGCGCCCGCATCGCCGCATTGGCCGCCGACTACGAGGCGTGCGGCCCGGCGCTGGAAGGCGTCCACGCAGCGTTCGACTCGCTCGAGTCTGCGGCGGCCGCCCTGGCCGGCGCGGTACGCGAGGGCGACCTCGCCGCCATCGATCTCGCCGCCGGGTGGTTGGGCGAACGGGCGCGCCCTGACCAACTCCGCAGCCTCCTCGGCGAGCTGTGCCTGCCGGCGCTCGCCGCCGCCGGTCACGCCAACATCTATCTCGCCCTGCTCGACCGCACCCAGCCACGCGGTCTTCCCGGCCAGATGCTGCGCCACCCTGCCCGCTCGCTCGGCCTCGGCCCCAAGGACGGCATCGCCGTGCCCGCCATCACGTCCGGTGGCTCGGGCGACGCGCTGCTGTCGAAGCTGTCCCGCCTGACCCCCGTCGGGCCGCCCGCCGTCCCGTTCATCGCGCCGCTCCTCCAACACGCACAGGCGGAGGACGTCTTCGCTGCCCTGCTCGAGGAGGACGGAACGTTCCACGTCCCCGCTGCTTCGCCGTTTCAGCTCCTGCGCTACGCCGCCCAGACGATGCTGCAGGGCGACCCGGCCCACGCGCCTTACGGCTGGACCCACTGCTTCACGCTCGCCCAAGCCCCCCTCATGATCGGCAACGCGACCGGCGACGTGGGGGCCACGACCTTCGTCGCCGCCGCCTACATGGCCGCGCACTGGGCGGCGTACGGCCAGGGTGTCGTCGACCTCACCGACGAACCCGCGCCCGTCGCCGTCACCGCATCCGCGTTGGCCACCGCCGCGTCACGCAACCACGACGCCCACCGGGTGAAGTACACGCTCGCCTGCATCGACGCGGCGGCCGCCGACCCGGAAGCGACGCCGCTCTATCTGGCCGCCGCCGCCTACCTCAACGACTGGTGGGACCAGCGGGGCGACTCGTCCGACCCACATCCGGAACTGGTGACGTCGCGCTGACGGCGCCGGTGGTCGACACGATGGCGTAGCGAATGAACGCCGAGTACTGGTGGAAGTCCTTCTTCCGCTGGCGGGCAATCGCCTGGGGATGGCCCGCCTGGGCGTCGCCGTACGCATAGGCAGCCGCTGCGTCGTCGCTGCTCCACACCGACACGGTGGCGACGAAGGGCGGCCGAGCTGCCGCCGTCCCCCAGAGGAAGCCGTCGGCATCGATGGCAGCGCGCTCGGCCGGACGGCTGGCCCGCAGGAAGCGAAGGGTCTGACTGAGACGCAGCCGGCCGAGCGTCGCCACCATCACCGGACCCTCGTGGTGGGTAACCCGGTTCCGGGGAACGTCCTCGGGCAAACCCGGCCAGCTGCCGAACGCCCGCAACGGGCGCAGCACGGCATGGAACCCGCCGTCGGCGAAACGCCGCGCCAGCGGGTGGGTGTCGGTGAACGTGGCGGCGGCGTCCTCGTCGTCCCACATAGCGAGGAGGACGGCGCGCCGTAGGCCCGGTGGACGCTTGCCCGCCAACGGGACGGCGGGGGCGACGTCGAGCCACCGCAGTCCGGGAACATCGCCCGGCCCCGGCCGCCGCCGAAGGGAACGCATCGTGGAACGCACGCCGATATCGGCGACGTCGATCGTGGCGATCATGCCGTCATCATCCTTCGAGGACGTGGGTGCGCAGAAATCCGATCTCGGCGGCCAGCGCATCGTCGTAGGCGTCGAGAAACGGTGCGTAGTGCCCTCCCGGAAGCATCACGAGCTCCGCGCGGGGAGCTCGACTCGCGACCTTCACCGCCGGCGCCGCGAGCGCCGACTGGTCTCCCTCGCAGGCGACGACGAGCAGTGGGCACTGAATGCGGCGCGCCACCCGGCCGGGGCGGTACGTCCCGATGCGCAAGGCGGACCGGGCCGCGACCACTGCGGGCCAGTCCGCCGGGCCGTCCACGGTGACCAGGGCGCGGTCGCCCTCGAGCGCGTCGGGCGTGGTCAGGACAGCAACGGTGCCGCGTGGCGCGGCGAGCGGTACCAGTCGAGGCGGCCGACCGACGAGCGACCCCAGTGCGTCGCGCAGCGCGATGCCCGTGAATCGCAGGAGCGCCCCCGCCGTCTGGTGGCGCGCCGCATTGCGCGTCGCCGCTCCGCCGTCGACGACCGGCGTCTGGGCCACCACTGCGCCCAGCTCTGGGTGCCGGGCCGCTACCTCGAGGATGAGGCCACCGGACAGCGAGAAAGCCCACGCCGCCACCTTGGCCGGGTCGACGCCGGGCAGACCCGCCGCGCACTCGATGGCAGCGTCCCAGTCGGCGAGCTGGTCGCGGATGCGCACCACCTGGCGGGGCTGGCCCTCGCTCTCACCGATCCTTCGGTAGTCGAACGCCAGCACCGAGAAGCCCGCGGCCTGGAACGCCACGGCGTACCGGTCGGTGCCGGGCTCCTTGGGGACGGCGAAGCCGCCGGCCATGACGACGACCGCGCCGTTGTCGCCCTGGTAGTGCCACGCCGCGCAGCTGTCCTTCCCACTGCGGAACCGAACCTTCTCGCGTTGCAGGCGGGCGGACGGTTTGGAGGCGGCACGTGTCGTGGGCATGCATCTATGCATACGTCCGTACGTATATATTTGTCAAGGTGAGCCCAGCGCCCGACACCGACGGCCGGCGCCAGCGCGGCGACCGCACGCGGCGCGCCGTCTCCGCCGCCGCCGCTGCCCTGGCGTCCGTCGACGGGCTCGACGGTGTGACCTTGTCCCAGGTGGCGGGCGAGCTCGGGGTGTCGAAGAGCAGCATCCAGGCCGCCTTCGCCAGCAAGGAGCAGCTGCAGCTGGCCGCCGTCGAGGCGGCGACCGAGGTCTTTCTGCGTGAGGTCGTCACCCCCGCCATGGCGCAGGCCGAAGGCCTTCCGAGGTTGCGCGGGCTGGCCGAGTCGTGG
>JAFATL010000089.1 GCA_019243975.1 Actinomycetota bacterium
AGGCGCGCATGGGCACGAGCACGGCGAGCAGCCCGGCCACCGTGTAGCCGATCACCAGCTCCTTCCGCAGCATGGTGATGTCGGCCATCGTGTAGCTGGCGGCGTCGGCCCACGCCGCCTTTGACGTCAGCTTGGTACGCCACGGCATCCGCTCGAGCTCGTGCTGGCGCTCCTCGGTCACGCCCGTCATGGCGAGGTGATCGTGCCCGTGCCCGACCATGCCCTGGCGCAGGCGCTGGCGGGCCTGCTCGATCAGGTCGCTGCGGAGGACGAGGCCTCCGAGGGCCACGAGCAGCAGGATCATGATCGGGCCGCCGATGAACTCGGCTGCTGCGAACTGCCACCCCATGAGGATGAGCAGCACCACGCCCAGCTCGATCACCAGGTTGGTCGAGGCGAACATGAACACCATCGCCGAGAGGAAGTCGGCGCCCTTTTGGAACAGCGACTTCGCCATGGCGGTGGCCGAGTAGGAGCACGACGACGACACCATGCCGAACCCCGTGGCCCGCAGGACGGCGGCGGGGCGGTGGTCGCCGAGCAGCCGTTGCATCTCGTCGCGCGACGCGAAGGCCTGCACGACGCCCGAGAGCCCGAAGCCGAGGATCAGCGCCCACAGGGTCTCCCAGAACATGAAGAACCCCTCGCGCAGGCTGCGGCCGATGTCGCTCAGCCCGATGGCGAGGACGGCGTGACTCACGCCCTCACCAACCGAGTATGGCGGCCACCTGATCGAGGATACCGGCCGAGCCGTCTTAGTTGGCTACCGCGTCCTCCGCCGCCATCCACCGGCGCAGGCAGTCGAGGCTGCGCGCCAGCAGCCGGCTGACCTGCATCTGGCTGATGCCGATCTGCTCACCGATCTGCGATTGGCTGAGCTCCTCGACGAAACGCAGATGGATGATCTTGCGTTCGACCTCGGGCAGGCGGGCCACCAACGGCGTGAGCACCGCCCGGTGATCGACGAAGTCGAAACCCCCGTCGTCGGTGGCCAGCTGCGGGGACGGCTCCGCCTCCGGACCAGTGGCGGCATCAAGGGACGACGGCAGGTAGGCCTGGCGCACCTCGATCGCTTCGAGGACGTCCTCGGCCTCCATGCCCAGCCGGTTGGCCACATCGACGATGGCAGGCGACCGGCCCCGCTCGGCAGTGAGCTCGTCGATGGCGGCGGTCACCGCGAGGAACCGCTCCTGCAGGTTGCGTGGTGGGCGCACCAGCCAGGTGCGGTCCCGGTAGTGGCGTTTGAGCTCGCCCTGGATGGTCGCCCACGCGAACGTGGAGAACTCGTTGCCCCGAGCCGGGTCGAACCGCTCGACGGCCTTGATCAGGCCGACGGACGCGGCCTGCACCAGGTCGTCTTGCTGCTCCCGGTTGCGGGTGTGGCGACGGGCCAGCCGGAACGCCAACGGGCGATACGCGTTGACCAGTTCGTTGCGGAGCTCGGGATCGCGTGTCTCGCGATACTCGAGGAATGCAGCGCGCAAATCAGCCGGCAGAGTCACACTCACGACTCCGGCCTCCCTCGGTGACGATGCTGCGGAAGAGGGCGGCTACCCCAAAGGGGAACGCAGGCCGCTCAACGACCTGCGTGTCTCAAGCCGGTTTGCGCGATTTACCCGCTCCCGGGCCGGTGCAAACCCGGCAGACTGCGCACCGATGAACTCTTCGCGGTCGTGGGGCTTGGTCGCCGCCGGTGTCGTGGCCATGGTGGTGGGCGCGCTGCTTCTCATCACGCCGATTGGCACACACCACAGCGGCAACTGCGGGTCGGTCGTCGCCCCCAGCCGCCCCACGTTGAACAACGACGACACGCTGGAGGAGCAGGTGTTGGCCGACCACGACTGCCCCTCGGAGCGCCGGTTCCGCGGTGGGGCGGCGGCCATCGTCATCGCCGGCGGCGTCGCGGCCGGTGTGGTCGGCGTCGTGGAGCGGCGTCGGGTTACGACGCGCTGACGAAGAGCTGGCCGGCCAGCGCGACACCAACGGCCAGGGTGGTGCCGTCGATGTCGACCGTGATGGTGCCGTCAGGCGCCTTGGCCTTGATGTAGGCGGACGCCCCGGGCCGAAAGCCCGCCTCGTCGAGGTAGAGGAGCGAGGGCAGGTCGGCCTCGACCCGCTCCGTGACGCGCTCGAGGCGCACCTCGGTGCCGGCGTCGAGGTCGGCCAGCGGTCGCATCGCGCGCTTGACCGCAGGGGCACCCGGGATCGGGTTGCCGTGCGGGCAGGTCGACGGGTGACCGAGGAGCTCCTGCAGCTTCTCTTCGACGTCGTCGGAGATGACGTGCTCCCAGCGGCCTGCCTCGGCATGGATCTTGTGCCACTCGAGCCCGATGACATCGGTGAGCAG
>JAFATL010000136.1 GCA_019243975.1 Actinomycetota bacterium
CCCGGGATGCGGCGAAAGGCGCGCACGAGAAGGTCGGGCGCCTTCTCGGGGACGAGTCGGCCCACGAACAGCAGGTAGCTGTCGGGCTCGAGCCCGTACCGGCGCTCGATCTCGTCGGCGTTGGGACGCTCGCTCGGCGCGTCGACACCGTTGGGGATGTAGTCGACCTCGCGGTCGTAGTGCGATCGGTAGTGCTCGGCCAAGGCGCGCGACACCACGATGGTTGCGTCGGGCACCCGTGCGCTCAGCCAGGCTGCGCCCCGCAACATGGCCTGGGCCGGCTTGCTCCACTTGGCCCGCTCGTCGTCGCGTCCGTGGATCGTCTGCACCACCTTCGCCCGGGTGACGCCGCGCGCCACCGGCGAGAGCGCCCCCGGCCCGATGGCGTGGTAGTGGATGACGTCGAAGCCCCGCCCGACGCTGGCGGCCGTCGACAGCAGGCTGTGGGCGATGGCGTCGAGATGCTTGCTGCCGACGGTCGGGAGGTGCACCAGCCGCATGCCCTTGTACTCGGGCAGGCGCTGGGCCACGTAGTTGGTGCGGCAGAACACGGTGACCTCGTGTCCGCGGGCAGCCAGGCGTGCGCCCACCTCTTCGACGTGGTGCTCGATGCCGCCGAAGGTGGCGGGCACACCTTTCTGGCCGATGAAGGCGATCCGCACGTCAGCTTCCTACCTTGGTCCGGCCGACCATGTCGGTCGCCTCGCCGTACACGGCGTCGAGGTTGGCGAGGTGGCGGTCCGGCGCGAACGCAACCTGCACCTTGGCCCGACCGCTGAGCCCCATCGCTCGGGCGCCGGAAGGATCGGTCAGCAGCGGCGCCATGGCGGCCGCCAGCGCGCTCGGGTCGTTGGCCGGCACGAGGGCCCCCTCGCCTCCGGGGGTGACCAGCTCGCCCGCGCCGCCGAGATCGGAGGCCACCACCGGGGTGCCGCACGCCAGCGCTTCGAGCACGATCATCGGTTGGTTCTCGTACCACCTGGACGGCACGCAGGCGAGGACCGCCCCCCGCAGGAGCCGCTGCACGTCGGCGCCGGGCAGCCGCCCATGGAAGGTCACCCGACCTGGTGCCACGGCGGCCGCACGCTCTTCGAGGGCGCCGCGCTCGGGACCCTCGCCGGCGATGTCGAGGGTGGTGTCCATCCCGAGTCGGCCGACGGCGTCGATCACGACGTCGATGCCCTTCTCGTGCGACAGGCGGCAGGCGACCGCGATGCCACGCCCGGGCGCGTCGCCGGGGACGACGCCGGCAATGTCGGCGAAGTGGGGCACGTGCCGCAGCCGGTCTGGGAAGACACCGGCGCTGGCCATGGTGTCGGCCATGAACTGGCTCGGGCACACGAAGCGCCCGATGGTCGCGTAGGCGTGCAGGCGCGTGTGCAGCGAGAGTTCGGCGGCAGCCAAGGCACTGGCGCCGAGGGAGCCGCCCTTGCAGCGCCGGCGGGGCGCCTGGGAGAAGTGGCCGCCCAGGCAGGCCTGGCACAGCTCGCCCTTGTCGAGGAACTGGTACGTCGGGCACGCCAGCTTGTAGTCGTGCAGGGTCATCACCGCCGGGATGCGGCGCGCTGCGATCGGCCTGAGAATCGACGGCGAGAGGTGGTGGTAGATGTTGTGGAGGTGCACGACGTCGGGGTCGAAGTCGGCGAGCACCGTGTCGATGCCGCGAGCGGCGGACGACGACCAGAACATGCGAGCGGCGGCACGCGCCTTGCCCGTGAAGGACGCGGGCGGCGGCTCGAACTCCACCCGGCTCGGGAACGACGCCGCGTACGGCTGCGGGTCGTTGTCGGGGTGCTGCATGCCGAAGAAGGCGACCTCGTCGCCCCGAGCGCGCTGCAGGGCGGCCAGGTCGAGCATGTAGGCCTCGGCGCCGCCCCGCCGGTAGAGGAACTTGTTGACGTGCAGGATGCGCATCAGCCGACCGCCGGGTAGCCGTGGCGCTCGAGGTGCCCCGCCAGCACCTTGTCGAGTTGGGCCAGGTCGGCCGGCGCCAGGTCGTTGCGGTAGGCGTCGAGCCGGCTGCCATCGAAGTGGAATCGTCCGAGCTGGCTGGCGAAGTACGAATCCCAATCGAGCCCCAGGAAGTGCAGCACTTCGCGCATGCTCCTTTCGGGCTCGGCCACCACGTCTTCGTAGCGCAGCACTAGCCACGGCCGATCCGACGTGGCCGCCTGGGCGACATCGAAGGCGTCGAGCAACAGCTTCCACGCCAGCCCGGCCAGGACCACCTGTGAGTGGCCCGAGGCCGCCCACTCCTCGGCGTACGCCTCCGGCAGCGGTCCGAAGTGCCATCCCTCGGGCCCGCGGTCACCGCGCCACCAGGGCATGCGCAGCCACGAGCTGGCCACGGCGCGACCGTCGCGGATGACGTGCACGAAGCGAGTGCCGGTGAGGGCAGCGGCGACAAAGCCGGCGCGGGGCCACCCGGTGAACTTGTGGAGGAAGACGGGGGTGCCTTGGGCCGCAGCGCGACTCTCGAAGAACGTGCGGAACCGCGCCGCGAGTGAAGGTGTGGCGTCCTCGGCGGTCAGGTCGTGGGGCGGCATCGACAGCACGGGCGACACGGCGCGCTCGAGCACTCGGTATCCCTCGGTCGGGGCGAAGCGCACCCGGCCCTTCTCGGTCCACGCGGGCGGGAGGCGCCGGTAGAGGCTGCCGTTCCACCGACCGATCGAAGGAACGGCGCCCAGACGATCCTCGACGTTCGACACGAACCCGACGTCGCGGTGGCGGGCGACGATCTCCTGCACGAGCGTCGACCCGCACCGGCCCGTGCCGAGCACGAAGCCGAACACGCGGTCACGCATAGCCGTGGCTGGTCAGGGCAGCCGCCTCCACCCGTTCAATGGTGGCGATGGCGTCAGCGGGCAGGTCGCGCCAGGCCTGGTTGCGATCGGGGACGCGCACGAACGCCCGCCGCCGCCGCCACGCGTCGTTGGGCTCGAGGCCGCCGAAGCGGGCGACATCGTCGAGCACCCGCTCGGAGTCGGCGACGAACTGCTCGTACGTGGTGGACAGGACGCGCGCCGGCGCCACCGCCGCAAGGCCACGGCGCGTCGCGGCCGCCTCTTCCACCCATGCCTCTGCGCACAGCTCCCACGGGTCGGCACCAGCGGCTTCGGCCGCGGCGGCGGTGGTGCCGTCGCGCCACCACAGGCGACTCTCGGGCCACCAGTCGACGCGCCGCAGTGACGCGGCTACGGCCCGGCCGTCGCGCACGAGCTCGACGAACCGTGCGTCGGGGAATGCTTCGGCCAGCAGCGGAATGCGGCGGTTGTTGCCGATGCGCTTGTTGACGAGGACGCGCCCGCCCGCCGACGCGCGGACTTTGGCCAACGCCGGGACGAGCGTGCCGTTGACCCCCGCCACGCCGCCGTCGGCGGCCTCCGGTACACCCGCGTGCCGGAAGAAGGGCTCGCCTTCCACCGGCATCGGGAAGGCGCGCTCCCATGCGGACCGGCGGCGGCCGTACACGTACGCCGCGTCGCCCCCGCCGAACCACACGCGCCGCTGGGCGCCCGGGAACCGGGCGGCAACGCGGTTGGCCCACGCCAGCTGCGGCACCGACGGGAAGCGGTTCACCCAATTCGAGATGTAGGCCGCGTCCGGGTGCAGGCACAGGGCCTTGTAGAGCAGCGACGTCCCCGACCGAGGGGCACCGACGAGGAACAACGGCTGTTCCATTACCTGTACCCGAGTGATTTGAGCGTCTTGCCGGCGCGCACGCGGAACAGCA
>JAFATL010000145.1 GCA_019243975.1 Actinomycetota bacterium
CGAGCAGACGATCGTGGCCCAGGTGCCGACGTCGGAGATCATGCGCTACGCCATCGACCTGCGGTCGCTCACCGGCGGCCGGGGCCGCTTCCGCGCCCGCCACGACCACTACGACGCCCTGCCCCAACACCTCTACAAGTCGGTCGCCAAGGCCGAAGAGGCAGCGTCCAAGTAGCGATCGCGCCTCGCCGTCTGCGGCGAGATCGCCTCCTGAAGCTCAGAGGTTGGCCCAGTCCTCGGGGTTGTCCTCGGTGAAGAACTCGACGACGTGGCCGTCGCGGCCGTCGACCAGCACGAGGCCACGGGTCCTCGGCGGGTTCTCGGCGCTGTAGAGGAGGATGCGCCAGGTCGGCACGCTGAGGAGGCCCCGCCAGCCGAGCTGGGCCGAGGCGTGGCCGATCGGGAAACCGACCTGCTTCGACGCCGCCGCCAGTGCATCGGTCTCGCGCACGGCGAGGTGCCAGCCCGCCCGCAGGTGGTAGAGGCCGACGAGGAGCAGGCCGATGGCGAGGGCGACGAAGCCGCGGTTGACGAGGACGCCGCCGTCGCCGCGGGTCAGCCACAGCACGAAGAACCCGACGGCAGCCGCCAGGTAGATGGCAGCCGGGATCCGTCGCCGGTTGATGTCGGGGAACGTGTAGGGCCCGACGTACGCGCTGACGTCGAGGTCTTCGGGAAGCTCGTCGGTGTGTTCGTCGGTCATAGGCTGCGACGGTGACCGTAGTGCACGACCCGCTGCGCATCGGCTCGCTGACGGTGCGCAACCGGCTGTACCGGGCGCCCGTGCTCGAGGGCGCCGGCAGCGGCCCGGATGCGGCCGAGGCCTACGTGAAGGCGTTCGCGCCCAACGCCAAGGCGGGCGTGGGCCTGGTCATCCAGGGCAGCGCGTGCATCTTCGAGGAGGGGCGCACGTCGCCGGGCATGACGCTCGTGAACACGCGCCAGCGCGTGCTGGAGCTGCGACCGGTGCCCGACGCCGTTCACCTGCACGGCGGGTCGATCCTGCTGCAGGCCGGTCACGGCGGGATCTACTCGATGGAGGCGTGGCACGAGCCCTACGCGTCGCAGCGGTCGGGGCCGATCCTCGCGGTGTCGCCCCTCCCCCGCCTGATTCGCGCTGCGTTCATCGGCGTGCCCATCCACGTGATGACCACCGACGAAGTGCACGCCATGGTGACCCGCTACGGCGAGGTGGCGGCGTGGGCCCGGGAGGCGGGGTACGACGGGTTCCAGCTGGCGTCGGCCAACGCCAAGCTGCTCGACCAGTTCCTTTCGCCCTTCTACAACAAGCGGACGGACGAGTTCGGCGGGTCGCTGGAGAAGCGAGCTCATGTGCTGCGGCTCATCCGTGCATCCGTGGCCGAGCGGGCCGGTGCCGACTTCCCGTGCTTGGTGAAGCTGCCGGCCGAAAAAGCGCCGCCGTTCACACCGCGCTCGACGGCGGAGGAAGTCGTGCGACTGGCGAAGCTGTGCGAGGAGTGGGGCTACGACGCGGTGACGCCAGTGGAGGTGTCGGTGCTCCCTGACACCACGCTCAGCCGCGGGGGCGTGCCCGCGCAGCTGTGGAGGAACAACGCAATCACGACGCGCTTCCGGGCGGCCGCACCGTCCCGGTTCCGGCGGGCGGTGCTCACGGCCGGCTACGTCCTGGGCGGGAAGCAGCACCCGTTCACGCCCGTGTGGAATCGCCACCTGTTCCGCGAGGTGAAGACGCACGTCGGCATCCCGGTGTTCGCGGTTGGCGGCATCCGCACGGCCGACGAGGTGGCGTCGATCCTCGGCAACGACGAGGCCGACATGGTCGGCATCGGCCGACCGTTCTACGCCGAGCCCGACTTGCCGCAGCGCATCCTCGGGGGCAGCCGCGAGCCGGTGCTGTGCCGCAACTCCAACCACTGCGTGCCCCCGCAGATGCTCGGCATGAAGGGCGTTTGCTACAACCCCGACGTGAAGAAGGAGAAGGCGGCGCGCGCTACGACGGCGGGAGCAGGTGCGACGCCAGGAACTCCTGGCTGACGTTGAACTCCTCGGGCGGCACCGCTGAGTGGGCGCCCGGGTTGGCGTGCAAGCGCTTGTCGCGGGTGCCCAGGGCGTCGAACAGCTCGGCCACGGCCGGCCGCGGGATCAGCTCATCCTCGAGCTGCTGCAGGAACAGCACCGGGCAGGTGATCTTGGCGGCGTCGGCAGCCAACCGGTCGGCGGTGGCACCGAAGGCACCCATCAGCCCGAGCACCGCCACCTGCACCTGTGGCTCAGAGGCGACGAACGGCAGGCCGAAGATCGTCCCCATGGACAGGCCCCAGTAGCCGAGGCGGCCCTTGCCCACCTCGGGCAGCGCCTGCACCGCCGCGAGCGTCGCCTTCCAGTCGGCGACCATGTCGTCGGTGGTGGACGCGTTCCACCAATCGGCCACGTTGCTCAGATCCTTGGTATCACCACGGTCGCCGTGCATCGGGCCGTCGATGGCGGCGGCGGCGATGCCGTTGCGCCGCACCAAGCGACGGGCGAGCGCGAGCACGTACTCGGTGCGCTTGTGCAGGCTGCCACCATGGCCGATGAGCACGAGCGGCCGTGTGCCCTCAGCATCCTCAGGGGTCCAGACAATGCCCGGCACCAAGCGGTCCTCGACCTTGAGGTCGAACCGGCGCTCGACGACTCCCTTGCCCACCAGCGGTTCAGCGATGAAGTCCATGCCGCGAACGCTACCGAGGGACGAGCGCCGGCGCGATGTAGTCGGGGTTCTTCGGCGGCGTCTGGAAGATCAGCGCACTCTCGTGCTGCTTGTCGGTGAGGATCTCGACGGGCTGCACGACGCCCGACGGCTCCGACGGGCCGTGGAAGAGCGGCTCGGGGATGGTTACGGGCTGATCGTCGATCTGGCTGAGGCCCTGGTTGACGATGAGCGAACCGGCGATCGTGAGGCGCAGACGGCCGCCCGCCGGGATCACGATGTCGGTCGGCTGGAACCGCAACGTCAGCTCGAACGGGGTACCAGTGGGGGCAGGGCTGCCGTGGGCCTGCATGAACCGGCCATCGGTGAACGGGTCGCGGTGCTGCGCCGATCGAAGCGCGTACGTGGACCCGGTGACGATTGGCTTGCCGGACGCGTCGAACGCATCGAGGCGGGCCGCCACGTGACTGTCGGGCAACGTCAACTTGAGCCAGAGGTTCAACTGCGCGGCGCCGGTCAGCTCCAGCGGCTGCTTGAGCCTTCCGGTGTCGAACGTGGCAGTGGTGCCGGGCACGCTGCCCTGGGTCGTCTCGAACCCCGCCTCGAGATAGGTGGTCGACCCGCCCAGCTGGTTGGGCTTGGCCCCAAGGACGCCAGCGGCCAGAGGCAGGGTGGCGGTCGGACCGCCGGTGTCGCGCGGCCAGTCGGGAACCACCCGCCACTTGCTGTCGGTGCCCTGCACCTGCGCGGTGCCCCAGGTCGACACGCCGCCGTCGATGCCCTTGAGGTAGTGGTCGAACCAGGCGATCTCCATGTTGAGGAAGTCGGCCCGCCGCTGATACACGGCGGGACCGCGTGCGTTCGATGACGGCGACTCGTGGCCGAACTCCCCGAAGATGCCGAACTTCGGCGTCGCCGCCGGCAGCCGGTCGAACAAGCCGATCTGCACGATCGGTGGCACGCCGTGGTACGGCACGTTGTCGGCATGCCCGTGGAAGGTGAACACGGCCGCCTTGATGTTGCCGACGCTGCCGCGCAGCTCACGGTCCTGGAAGTAGGGCGTGAAGTCACCGCTGTGGTCCATCCCGGCCGCGATGTGCTCGGGGTAGCACTGCGGCTTCTGGCTGTACTGCTCGACGTACTGCGCGGGCTGACCGTTCTCGGTGCCCGGCGGCAGCGACGTGGTCGTCATGTACTGGCCGTAATAGAGCTGCGGGATCAGCATCGACTCGACGCCGTCGAACGTCCAGGCCGACTCGTAGAGGCTGACGGCCGGCGCGCCCGCCAGCACCGCCTTGAGGTACTGCGTCTTGGCCGGGTTGCCGCGCGCCGCCGCGTTGAGGATGGTGCCACCGGGATAGGACACGCCGTACCCACCCACCACGCCGTTGCCCCACGACGAGCCATGGGCACCCTTGCCCGCCACCCACTCGATCGCCTGGGCGCCGTCGTTGGCTTCGGTCTGGCTGTACATCTGGATGCAGCCCGTCGACATGCCGGTGCCGCGCACGTGCAGCTGGCTGTACGCGTAGCCGCGGGTGACCATCGCGTCGCGAGTCGACTGCGACTCGAGCGTGCCCTCCTGTACGTAGGGCGTGATCACGAGGATGGTCGGGATCTTGGCCGGCGGGACGTTGCCGTTCTTGGCGGCCGGCAACCAGGTCTCGACGAACAGCTTCGTGCCGTCCGGAGCCGTCAGGTAGTGCTTGTCGGTCGTCGGGTTGATGCCGTACAGGGCCGGTGAGCTGAGCGGCACCACGAACGGCCGCGGGGCCCTGGTTCGCAGGCCTCGGTTGGCTGCCCTGGCCGCGACCGTCGGGATCAGCAGCACGGCGCTGAGCGCGAGCAGGACCCCCCGTCTGAGCATTTTGTTCGTTTCGACGCCCGAGTCGGGAGTTCCTCTACCCGTGGGGCCACGCGGCGCGAAGCTTGCGCCACGTGGCGGAAAGGGTCTCGGGCATGACGCGGGTCTCGGCGACGGTCGTCATGAAGTTGGTGTCACCGGCCCACCGCGGCAGGGCGTGCACGTGGAAGTGGCCGGGGATGCCGGCACCGGCGCCACGGCCGATGTTGGCGCCCACGTTGATGCCCTCGGGCTGGTAGGCCGACTTGAGGGCGCGCACGGCGTCGGTGACAGCCGCCCACAGGGCGGCTGACTCCTCGGCGTCGAGGTGCTCGAGGTCGCTGCCGTGGCGAATGGGCAGCACCAGCGCGTGGCCGCTCGTGTACGGGTACGCGTTGAGAATCACCGCGACTCGCTCGCCCCGCCACACCACGAATGTCTCCTCGTCGGGCGCGCCGCTGGCGAGGATGCGGCAGAAGACGCAGCCGTCGTGCTCTCCCCGGTCGTCGTTGGTCACGCCCTCGATGTACTCGCTGCGCCACCCCGCCCACAGGCGGTCCAGCGTCACCGCTTCCCGACCACCTGCTGTTCCGCCCGCACGCGTTCGACGAACGCTTGCGTGGCCACGCCCCGCTCGACTTCACCGCCGCGCGGGTTGACGCCGACGGTGCCGGCCGCGACATCGTCGTCACCGACCACGAGCACGTAGGGCAGCTTCTCGAGCTTGGCCTTGCGGATGCGCGCCCCGAGCGGCTCCGCCGCGTCGACGGTGTCGACGCGAAAACCCGCGTCGCGCAGTTGCTCCGTCACTTGGCCGGCGTACTCCTGATGGTCGTCGCGCACCGGCAGCACCCGCACCTGCACGGGCGCCAGCCACAGGGGGAAGTTCCCGGCCGTGTGCTCGACGAACACGCCGAAGAAGCGGTCGACGGAGCCGAACAGGGCCCGGTGGATCATGTGAGGACGATGGCGCTGGTTGTCGGCGCCGATGTACTCGAGGTCGAACCGGTTGGGCATCTGGAAGTCGACCTGCAGCGTCGACATCTGCCACCGCCGCCCGATGGCGTCGCGCACGTGCACGTCGATCTTGGGCGCGTAGAACGCACCCTCACCTTCGGCGACCGTGTACGGCAGGCCGGCCCGCTCGATGGCCTGGCGCAGCGCGTCGGTGGCGCGATCCCATTCCTCGGGCTCGCCCACGTACTTCTCCGGACGCGTAGCGAGCTCGGCCTCGAAGTCCTCGAACCCGAAGTCGCGGAGCAGGTTGACGACGAACTGCAACAAGCTGGCCAGCTCGTCGTCGAGGTGCTCAGGCGTGCAGAAGATGTGCGAGTCGTCCTGGGTGAACCCGCGCGCTCGCAGCAGGCCGTGGACGACGCCCGACTTCTCGTAGCGGTACACGGTCCCGAACTCGAACAGCCGCAGGGGAAGATCGCGGTAGGACCGCTGCTGCGACTTGTAGATCAGGATGTGCATCGGGCAGTTCATCGGCTTCGGGTAGTACTTGACCCCGTCGTCGAGCTCCATCGGGGGGTACATGCCGTCGGCGTACCAGTCGAGGTGCCCGGAGATCTCGAACAGCGTCGACTTGGTGATGTGGGGCGTGAAGACGAACTCGTACCCACCCGCTTGGTGCTTGGCCCGCGAGTAGTCCTCCATCAGCTTGCGGACAAGCCCACCCTTGGGGTGGTACAGGGGAAGGCCGCTGCCGACCTCGGGCGGGAAGTGGAACAGGTCGAGCTCGACTCCGAGCTTGCGGTGGTCGCGCTTCTCCGCTTCCTCCAGGCGAACAAGGTGCTCCTTGAGCGCCTTGTCGCTCTCCCACGCCGTGCCGTAGATGCGCTGCAGCTGCTCCCGCTTCTCGTCACCCCGCCAGTAGGCGCCGGCCACGCGCATCAACTTGAACGAGCCGAGTCGGGCCGTGCTCGGTACGTGCGGGCCCCGGCACAGGTCGATGAACTCGGGCGTGTTGCGGTAGGCGCTGACCGCGCCGTCGCTCGCGCCTTCGGACGGGTCGACGCCCTCGATGATCTCCCGCTTGTAGGGCTGGTCGGCGAACAGGGCCAGGCCCTCGTCCTTGGTCATCTCGGTGCGCTCGAAGGGCTGGCCCTCGGCCACGATCTCGCGCATGCGGGCCTCGATGCGATCGAGGTCCTCGTCGGTGAAGTGGGCCCCGCCGGGCAGGTCGAAGTCGTAGTAGAAGCCGTCCTCGATCGGCGGGCCGATGGCGAACTTGGCGCCCGGCCACAGCTGCAGCACGGCCTGCGCCAGCACGTGGGCGGTCGAGTGCCGCAACACGTGGCGGCCGTCGTCGCTGTCCTCGGTGATGATGGCCACCGTGGCGCCGTCGCGCAGCGGCACCGACAAGTCGACCTGCGTGCCGTCGACGGTCGCCGCCACCGCCGCCTTGGCCAGGCGCTTCCCGATCGACGCGGCCAGATCCGACGCAGTCGCGCCCGCGGCCAGCTCGCGCTGAGAACCGTCGGGGAGATTGATCGTGATCTGATCGGGCATCCGGCGAGGGTAGCGCCGCTCACGCGGTGCCCGGCGCGGGATTAGCGCCCGGCGGCCCACCCGGCCTCGAGGTCGGCCAAACCGAAACCGAACAACCGGCGCAGCGATGCGTCGACCCAGTAGTCGCTGTTGCCGGCGGCCACGGTGACCGAGCCCAGGTCCTGTATGAACTTGGCCGGCGCGTCCCGACCGGCGCGCCGGGCCAGGTAGGAGATGGCCGAGCGGCTCTCGTCGTACGCCATGGTGATCGCCGAACCCGAGCCGGCTTCGAACTCGTCGTCCCGCGGCAGCTTGCCGTCGCTGCCCTTCGGTTTGCGCTCGGTGAGACTCGAGCCCTGGCCCACCCAGTCGGCAACGCCCTCGTGCACCCACGACGGGATCTCGGGACCCGCATAGGTCGCCACTGCCGCGTGGTTCAGCTCGTGCACGAGCGTTTCGAGCTGGAAGTCGCGGTCGTATTGCGACAGCTGCTTGTCCTGGATGTAGATGCGGGACGCGGTGTTGGCGTAGCCGTCATCCCGGATGTCGCTGTACGCGGTGAAGGCCACGAACTGGTCGAGGTCGAACGTCGACTGGATGATGGCGCCCAGTTCCGTCAGCGAACCCGGCAGCACCATCGGGATCTTCTCCGACCACGGGATCGGCCACCGGGCGTGGAGCCGCGTCATGGCCTGCTCGCCGATTGCCGTCAGGGCGTCGAGGCGATTGGCCTGGGCCGGGTGGCTGAGGGCGAGAAAGTGCGCGGTCGGGTGCACCACGACCGGGCCGAAGTTCCACAGCCCGACGTCGGAGTAGAGCCCGAGGCCTTCGGCGTCGCGGTCGTTGGCGACGTACCACTGGCCGCCGCGCTCGACGAACGTGAGCCACACGGACTCCACGTCGTCGACCGTGTCGTAGCCCGCGAAGCGCATGTGCTCGCGCGTCTCGGGCAGGAACACCTTGGCGCCGCCGTATTTGGACGACAGCCCGCCGCTCAGGTCGCCGTTGTCGGCCAGCCGGGCTTCCAGCGCGTAATGGTCGAGCGGCAGCGAGTGGAGCCCGTCGAGCAGCTTGCCCTGCGCGTCCTTGAACGCGGCGCTGGCGGCCGGATCCACGGTGGCCAGGAATGCCTCTTTGTCGCCAGCGCGCACGGCCGCCACCCGCCGGTCCAGCACGCCTTGCACCGCGCTCAACGGGTCGCCCTCGGCCGCGCGCACAGGCGCGATAGTGACGACGAGCAGCACGACCGCCGCGGCCAGCTTGCGCACGCAGCGACGGTAGACGCCAGACTCCGGGGGTGGAGTAC
>JAFATL010000172.1 GCA_019243975.1 Actinomycetota bacterium
GAGGTCCCAGTCGGTGAGTGCGCCTTCGGGTAGCGGCTCCCGAATAGCGGCGAGTCCGGCCTGGTGCGAGAGCAGCATGCGCACGGTCACCGCGTCCTTGCCGTTCTTGCCGAACTCGGGCCAGTAGTCGATGACCAGTGCGTCGAGGTCGAGCAGGCCGCGCGACACGAGCATGTGCGCGCACAGGGCGGCCGCGCCCTTGGTGCACGACCACACCACGCCGATCGTGTCGTGGTCCCACGCCCGCCCGGTGGCGGGATCGGCCACGCCGCCCCACAGGTCGACGACGGTCTCGCCGTCGACCGTGACGCACACCGACGCGCCCACCTCGCCGCGCTCACCGAGGTTGCGTTCGAATTCCTCGGCGACCGACGCGAACCTCGGCTCGCACGTGCCCTCGACCGTCATGCGCTTCCCCCTCAGCTGGAATCGATCCCGTTTACAGGTGATGAGACATCTGATAGATTTGTCTCGTGGCGAGACTGTACGAAGATCTGTTTCAGCGGTCAAGGGCCTCTTCACCGGTGAGACACGCGTGGCGGTGAGACAGCGCAAGAGCGCCACCGCCGGCCCGACCGTCCTGGAGCGGCACCTCACCGGCAACGGGCACACGGAAGCGGCCACGCCGGTCGACGCGTTCAACGCCGCTCGCCGCACGTTCCTCCGGGGCGAGCGGGTCGACATGGGCGCGCTCGCCGCGGAGCTGGGTGTGAGCCGGGCGACGCTCTACCGCTGGGTGGGCGATCGTGACCAGCTGTTGGGCGAGGTCATGTGGTCGGTCGCATCCATCGGCATGGACCAGGCCAAGGCGGCGGCCAAAGGCGACGGGGCCGAGTGGCTGCTCGACATCTACTGGAAGTTCGGCGATCTCATCATCGACTTCGACCCCGTCCGTCGCTTCGTCGAGAACGAGCCCGAGTGCGCCTTGCGCGTGATGACCTCGAAGCACTCCCCCCACCAGAAGCGGGTGGTCGAGTACTGGCGCGACCTGCTGGTCGAAGCCGAGCGCGAGCGCGGGCTCGTCCCCAAGCTCGATGCCGACACCATGGCCTACGTCCTCATCCGCATCGCCGAGTCGTTCCTCTGGAGCGACCTCATCACCGGCGAACCCAGCGACCGAGCAAAGGCCCAGGAAGTAGCGCGAGCCTTGCTCACATGACCGCCACCCACTTCCGGACCTGCCCCCTCTGTGAAGCCACCTGCGGGCTGTCGATCGAGGTGGGCGACGACGGCACGATCGGGCGCATCCGGGGCGACATGGACGACGTGTTCAGCCACGGGTTCATCTGCCCGAAGGGCTCGACCGTGAAGCAGCTCCACGAGGACCCGAACCGGCTGCGCACGCCGATGATCCGGCGCGACGGCGAGCTGGTGCCGGCCACGTGGGACGAGGCGTTCGCGGAAGTCGAGCGTCGGCTCATGCCGCTCATCGGCGCCCACGGCCGCGACGCCGTGGCGATCTACCTGGGCAACCCCAACGTGCACAACCTGTCGGGGCTGCTCTACCCGCGCTTCTTCATCCGGGCCATGGGGACGAGGAACATCTACTCGGCGAGCACGATCGACCAGCGTCCGAAAGAGGTCAGCAGCGGCTTGATGTTCGGCGCCATGCTGAGCCACCCGCTGCCCGACCTCGACCGCACTGACTACGTGTTGATGCTCGGCGCCAACCCGTACGAGTCCAACGGCAGCCTGGCCACCGCCCCGGACTGGCCCGGCCGCCTCGAAGCCATCCAGGGGCGCGGCGGCAAGGTCGTCGTCGTCGACCCGCGCCGCACCAAGACGGCCGAGGCGGCCAGCGAGCACGTCGCCATCCGGCCCGGCACCGATGCCCACTTGCTGCTGGCGATGGTGCACGTGCTGTTCGCCGACGGGCTGGTCGACCTGGGCGCCGCGGGTGAGTACGTCACCGGCGTCGAGACGGTCGAGCAGGCGGCGCGCGAGTTCACGCCCGAGATCGTGAGCCCGGTGTGCGGCATCGACGCGACCACGATCCGTCGGCTCGCCCACGATCTCGCCGGCGCGCCGACCGCGTGTGTGTACGGGCGCATCGGAACCTGCACGCAGGAGTTCGGCACCATCGCCAGCTGGCTGGTCGACGTGCTCAACACGCTCACCGGGAACCTCGACCGCCCGGGCGGGGCGATGTGGTGCAAGCCCGCGGCCGGGTCACCCACGACGCGAGGCAAGCCGCGGTTCGGCCGGGGCGTGAAGCTGGGCCGCAGCCACTCGCGCGTCCGTGGCCTGCCCGAGACGTACAGCGAGTTCCCAGCCGCCTGCCTGGCCGAAGAGATCGACACACCCGGTGACGGCCAGGTGCGCGCCTTGTTCGTGCTTGGAGGCAACCCCGCGCTCTCGGTCCCCAACAGTGGCCGGCTCCAGGCGGCCCTGGGCACGCTCGATCTGCTGGTGTCGGTCGACATCTACGTCAACGAGACCAGCCGCCATGCCGACGTGATCTTCCCCGCCCCCAGCTCGCTGACGCGGGGGCACTACGACCTCGGCTTCTACCAGCTGTCGATCCGCAACGTCGCCAACTACTCGCCGCCCGTCCTGCCGCCCGAGCCCGACGCCATGGACGAGTGGAAGATCCTCTGCAAGTTGGCGCTGATCGCCCAGGGCATGGGCGCCGACGCCGACCCGGCCGTCGTCGACGACCTGGCCATCCGCGGCATGGCCGAAGCGGCCGGCCGCGATCCCGACGAGGTCGTGGCAGAACTTGCGCCCCGCGTCGGGCCTGAGCGCCTGCTCGACTTCATGCTGCGCACCGGACCGTACGGCCTCACGCTCGACCAGTTGCTGGAGCACCCGCACGGCCTCGACCTCGGCCCCATGGAGCCACGCCTCCCCGACGTACTGCGCACACCGTCGGGCATGGTCGAGCTGGCGCCGGAACCGATCGTGGCCGACGTCGAGCGCCTGCGCGCCTCGCTCGACCGCCGCGCCAACGGTGGCTTCGTACTCATCGGCCGCCGCCAGGTGCGGTCCAACAACTCGTGGATGCACAACGTCAACGTGCTGGTGAAGGGCAAGGCCCGCTGCACGTTGCAGGTGCACCCCGACGACGCGGCGCGCCTGGGCCTGGGCGCCGACGCCAAGGTGTCGTCGCGCGTGGGCGCGTTGATCGCGCCGGTCGAGATCACCGACGCGGTGATGCCCGGCGTCGTCAGCCTCCCCCACGGCTGGGGCCACGACCTTCCCGGCGTCGAGCTCGACGTTGCTCGCGCCCACGCGGGCGTGAACTCGAACGTGCTGGCCGACGACACGCTTTTCGACCCGATCTCAGGGAACGCCGTGTTCAACGGCATCCCCGTGGAGATTGCCCCCGCCTAACGAGGAGACAACCGATGACGACGTCCGCGGCCGGCTTCGACCTGGCCCAGACCGACAAGCTGCTGACCACCACCCGGTCGGTGCGGAAGCGCCTCGACTTCTCGCGACCGGTGAGCCGCGACGTCGTGCTCGAGTGCATCGACATCGCCCTGCAGGCGCCCAGTGGCGGTAACAGCCAGCCGTGGCGGTGGCTGCTCGTCGACGATCCCGGTGTCATCAAGCAGTTGGGCGCCATCTACCAGAAGGCGCACGACCCCTACATGGCCGCCAACCGCAAGGCGGCCGAGGAGGCGGGCGTCACCGATCGCAACGCCATCATGGACTCGTCGACCTACCTGTCCGACCACATGGGCGAGGTGCCGATGATGGTCATCCCCTGCCTCCTCGGCCGGGTCGACGGTTCGTCGGGCACGGAGAGCGCCGGGTTCTTCGGCTCGATCCTTCCCGCCGCGTGGAGCCTGATGCTTGCGCTCCGCAGCCGCGGGCTGGGTTCGGCGTGGACGACGCTGCACCTCGTCTACGAGAAGGAGGCGGCCGAGGTGCTCGGCATCCCCGACACCGTGACGCAATGCGCGCTCCTCCCGATCGCCTACTACACGGGCGACGACTTCAAACCGGCCAAGCGCCAGCCCGCCACCAAGGTCACCTACATCAACGGGTGGAAGCAGCGGTGACCATGCCGATGTCGGCCCAGAGGCCGAACGCACTGGTCACCGGCGGCGCATCTGGCATCGGCGCGGCCACCGCGCGCCGACTGGCGGCCGATGGCATGCACGTGGTGGTCGCCGACCTCGACGAGGTGGGCGCCAAGGACGTCGCGTCTGAGTTCGGCGGCGACGCCGTGCAGCTCGACGTGTGCGACGCCGACGCGGTGCGGGAGGTGTTCGGTGCAGTCGGTCCCGTCGACGTGCTGGTGAACAACGCGGGCGCCGACCGGTTCGCCTTCTTCGTGCACACCGACGAACGCGATTGGGACGCGGTCCTGGACGTGAACCTGCGAGGCGTGATCGCATGCACCCACGCGGTGCTGCCCGGGATGCTCGAGCGCGGACGGGGCGTGATCGTCAACGTGGCCAGCGAGGCAGGACGGGTCGGCGCCATCGCCGGCGCCGTGTACTCGGCGGCCAAGGCGGGCGTCATCGGGTTCACCAAGGCGATCGCCCGTGAAGGCGCCCGCCAAGGGGTGCGCTGCAACGCCGTGGCGCCGGGCCCCATCGAAACGCCGTTGCTCAACGGCGCCGTGGCCGACTCGGGCGCCATGGGCGCTCGCCTCAAGCAGGGGATGATCGACGCCACCGCCATGGGGCGCAGCGGCCTCGCCGGCGAGGTGGCAGGTGCCATCGCCTTCCTGGCCTCCGACGATGCCACCTACATCACCGGTCACACCGTCCCGGTGAGCGGCGGTCTGTCAATGTGGTGAGGTGCTGGGGAGGACATGGCTGCTGCTGGTCGCGCTGGCGGCCGTCGCACTCGTCCCCCACGGCGTTGCCGCCGCCCCCGCCCCGCCCCAGGCGGTAATCATCGCCGGCTATTCGGGCGACGCGGCCGAGCCCTTCCTGTCGCGCGATGGGCGGTGGCTGTTCTTCAACAGCGGCTACGCCGCCGGCACCAACATCGACCTGTTCGCCGCCGAACGAGTCGACGACCTCCACTTCGTCTTCCGGGGCCCCGTGGCGGGCGCCAATTCGAGCGACCTCGACGCCGTCGCGTCGACCGACGTCCGGGGCGAGTTCTTCTTCATCTCGCCTCGGAGTTACGACAAGACCCAGTCGACCGTGTACCGGGGAACGCTCTCGCCCACCGGCGCGTCCCTCGCCGACGTCGCCGTCGTACCGGGATTGCAGGCGTCGGGGCCGGCGAAGGTGGTGTTCGACGCCGAGGTCAGCCCCGACGGCAACTGGCTGCTGTTCGCCGAAGGCCAGTACGTGCCGTACAACCCGCTGGCGATCCCGGCGACCGCGGACCTCCAGTTGGCCCGCCGCGGCGGCGCCGGCTTCGTGCGCGACCCGAGCGGGTCCGCCCTCTTCGCCAACGTGAACTCGCCCGCCCTCGAGTACGCCCCCGCGCTCTCGCCCGACGGCCTGACGCTGTCGTTCACGCGGTTGTCAGCGGGCCCGGCCGCCGACCCCCAGATCTTCCTGGCCACGCGCCCCAACCTGCGCAGCCGATTCGGTCCGCCCGTCCGGGTCAGCGCCGCCACCGGATACGTGGAAGCGGCCACGTTCAGCCCCGACGGCCGGGCCATCTACTTCCACCACAAGGTCGGCAACCAGCTCCGCATCGAGCGCCTGCCGATCTGACCGCCGGCTACTTGGCGCGGGCGCCTTTCTTGGTGGGCGCACCCGAGCGGTTGACGGCGGTGTCGTCGGTGCCGAGGTAGGACTCGATCACCTTGGGGTGCTCGAGCACCTCCTTGGGCGTGCCCTCGGCGATCACCGCGCCCAGCTCGAGGGCGATCATGCGGTCGCAGATGGCCGAGAGCAGCGGCATGTCGTGCTCGATGACGAGGATCGAGCAACCGGTGCGCTCGCGCACGCGCTCCAGGAGCGGGCCCAACGCCTCGGTCTCCCGCTGGGCCACGCCGGCCGACGGCTCGTCGAGCATCAGCACCTTGGGCTCCTGTGCCATCACGCAGGCCAGGTCGACGATGCGGCGCGTGCCGGTGGACAGCTCACCGGTGAGCTTGTCGTGGAAGGCACTCAGGCCCATCAGCGACACCAGCTCCTCGACCTTGTTCGACACGGCCAGCTCCGACTCGAACGACGCCGGCAGCTGGAAGGCGGCCGCCACCATGTCCTTCGACTCGAGGTGCCGCTCGCGCGCCACCGCGATCGTCTCGGCCACCGTCAACGTGGGAAAGAGCAGCGCGTCCTGGAAGGACCGGCCCAGGCCGTGGCGAGCGCGGCCGTGCGGCGCTGTCTCGGTGACATCGACCTCGCCGAGCTTCACGCGACCCCCGTCGATCACGAGGAAGCCGGAGATGCAGTCCATCAACGTCGTCTTGCCAGCGCCGTTGTGGCCGATGAGGCCGAGGATCTCGCCGTCGCGCAGCTGCAGGTCGACGTCCTGCAGGGCGGTGATGCCGCCGAAGCGCTTGGTCACCTCGACGCACTCGAGCAGCACGTCGGCGTCGGCCGCAATCTCGGGCCGTTTGGCCCGGGCCGGCGCCTTCTTCTTCGCAGCACTGCCGTTGCCGTCGGTGACCGCCGAAGCGCCGGCGATGAAGACCGAGCGCAGGATGTCGGGGCGGTCGAGCAACTCGTCGGTCGGGCCTTCGAAGCGGACCTCGCCCTTCTCCATGAACACGGCGCGCTCGGCCAGCTGGAGGGCGACGTTGACCGACTGCTCGACGATGACGATCGTCGTGCCCCGTTCGTGGATGTCGCGCACGACGTCGAGCAGCTGGCCGACGATCGTGGGCGCGAGGCCGAGCGAGAGCTCGTCGATCATCAGTACCTGAGGCTTGGTCATCAACGCGCCCCCGAGGGCGAGCATCTGCTGCTCGCCGCCGGAGAGGTCGCCCGCCATCTGGTCCTGGCGACGGGCCAGCACCGGGAACAACTCGTAGACCTCCTGCCGGGCCTCCTCGACCTTGTCGCCCTGGTCGCGAATGAGCCAACTGGCCAGGCGCAGGTTCTCGGCCACGCTCAACGTGGGGAACACGCCCTTGCCGCCGGGCATGAGCGAGACGCCGAGCTTGGTCGTGGCGTCGGCGGGCACGTTGGTGATGTCGTGGTCCTCGAAGGTGACCTTGCCCTTCTTGGGCTTGTTGAGCCCGCAGATGCCCTTGAGCAGCGTCGACTTCCCGGCGCCGTTGGTGCCCAGCAGGGCAACTAGCTCACCGCGCGCGATCTCGAAGTCGACGTCGAAGAGCACCTGCACCGGCCCGTACGCCATGTCGAGCCCGTGCACCGACAGGATCGGGCCCGCGCCGTTGGTCGCTTCGGTGGTGGTGGCGCTCACCGGCCCGCTCCGACGGGATCGGCTTCGGCTGCCTCGGTGGCTTCGACCGCCTCGTCGGACAGTGCGCTCTCGAGCAGGTCTGTCTCGGCCGGGGCGTGATCGCCTTCCTCCTCGACGCGGCGGTCGGCCACCAGGCTGGGAACCAACACGTCACGGCGGCGGGCCACCCAGCGCAGGTAACGGTCGCGGACGTTGAGCATCACCTGGCCGAAGCCACCGGGGATCACGAGCAGCACCAACAGCAGGCCGGCGCCGGTGATGGCCTGGCGCAGGTCACCCAGCGCGGTGATGGTCTCGAGGTAGCGGAAGATCAGCACGCCGCTGATGGCGCCGGGCACGGAGCCGAGGCCGCCGATGACCGCCGTGGAGAACACGGTGAGGCTGTCGACCGGGTTGAACGTGTTCTGGCCGAGCTTGTGCAACAGGATCACCTGCAGGCCGCCCGCGATGCCTGCAATCACGCCCGCGAGCAGGAACGCCGACAGCTTCACGCTTGTCGTCGGAACCGCGGCGGCGTCGGCCGCCTTCTGGTTGTCGCGCGTGGCCACGACGACGCGGCCGCTGCGCGCCTTGCGCACGCCGACGGACGCGAGGATCGCCAGAGCGAGGAACGCCAGGCAAACCAGGTAGGCGATGTAGTTCGACTCCATGTCGAAGCGATGCCACAAGAACGGTCTTCGGACGTCGGACGGGAGGAGGTCGGAGAACTTGGCGTGGATCGGCCCCAGCGAGAACGCGTTGTCGGGGTTGAAGAAGTACGCGTTCAACGCGATGGCGAAGGCCAGCGTGGTCACGGCGAGGAACAGGCCCTGGATGCGAAGCGCGGGCAGGCCCACGATCAGCGCGATGAGCGCGCCGGCGGCGCCCGCCGCCAGCAAGGCGAGGAACATGTCGGCGTGGGCTTTGGCCACCAGGTTGCCGCCCACGACCGCGCCGACGCCGACGATGCCGAACTGCCCGAGGCTGATGTGGCCGCCCCACCCGGTGAGGATCACCAGCGACACGCCGACGATCGCCCACACGATGGCGAACGCGGCGAGCAGCTGGCCGCTGTCGCTCCACCCCCAGGGCAGAAGCACGAACAGGGCGGCGACAACCGTGACCAGCGCCAGCTTCGCCCACCGCACCTCGGGGAGGCGCTTGAGCTCGCGCGGGATCGGCTTCACCACGCCGGTGGCCGACCACGACGACGTGATGCCGGTCTTGGCCCGGCTCAGGGCGCCCCGCTGAACCAGCAAGGCGCCGATGATCACGATGAAGAAGACGACGTTCTGGAACGACGGCGTGCCTTGGGAGTTCCAGCGCACGACCTGCTCCATCACGCCCAGCCCGAGGCCCGCCGCGAAGGCGGTCGGCAGCGACTCCATGCGCGCCACCACCGCTGCCGCCAACCCGGGCAGCAGCACGGTGGGACCGTTGGCCACCGCGCCGGGCGCCACGCCCGAGAACGGCGCCTTCAGCAGGTAGGTGAGCGTGGCCAGGGCGCCGGCGATCATCCACACGATCGTGGACAGACGCCGCACGGGGATGCCGTACAGCAACGCCCGCTCGGCGTTTTCAGCCGCACCGCGCACGGCAATGCCGCTGTGCGTCTTGAGGAGGAACCACGCCAGCCCGGCGATGATCACCGGCACGGCAGCCACGATGATGATCTGGTCGCCGCCGAGGGTGGCCACGTCGATGTGCCAGTTGAAGTGGATTGGGATCGGGAACGCCCCCGTGAGCGACGTGAACCCGATGCCCTTCGATCCCAGCAGCTCGAGGCCGCCGAGCAGCTGGGCCAGGCCGATCGACGCGACCGTGACGATGAGGCGCGACGAGTTGGCGAACCGCCGGATGACGAGGAACTCGACCAGCGCGCCCACCACCGCGCCCGTGATCACGCCAACGGGCAGGATCACCCAGTACGACCAGTGATGCTGCAGGTACATGCCGACCGAGAGCACGCCGACGAAGCTGCCCATCGAGCCGTAGGCGAAGTTGATGAACCGGTTGGTGCGGTAGATCAGGATGAGGCCGATCGCCAGCAGCGCGGTGACGGCGCCGGTGATGAGGCCGATGATCACGATGCCGAACGGCATCTTCTTGTGCAGCCACGGCCCGATGCCGGGAACCTTGAGGGCGATCAGGTAGACGGCGGCGGTGACGACGATCCCCAGCGCGACGCGCAACCGCTTGTCGAGGTCACGCCACCGTTCGAGGAGGTCGTTCATCCGCCGACGTTCGGGATCTTCGGGTCACCCGTGGGGATCGTGCCCTGCTTCCAGCGCACACCCGGTTCCGGCTCCTTGAAGGCACCTTGCTTGCCGTTGTACGTCGACGTGGCGTTGGGATCCCAATAGATCTCCCGCACGTCGTTGGCGGCGGTGTAGTCGTGGGCGCCGAACTGCCAGAACCCTGCCGGCCCGAGTTTCGGTGGGTACGAGAACATCCCCTGCTCGAACGTCTGCGGGTTGAGGTTGGGCCCGGCCATCTGGATGCCGATGGCCATCATCTCCATCTGGAAGTAGATGAGGTCCACGGAGAACGCGGGCTCGTCGCTGCGCACCTTCTTGTACGCCTCGTACGCGATGGTCTGCGTGGGCGGCACCGGCGTCTGCAGCGAGCTCACACCGAAGGCGTGAGCAGCCTCGTTCTGATTCCACAGCTGGCCGACGATGTCGGTGTCGGTGAGGGCCGTGCCCACGATCACGAACTCGGGGTAGTACTGCTCGCGGTTCATCTCACCGGTGAGGAACACCGGCATGATCGGGTCGCAGCCGCAGAGGATCGTCGTGACCCCCGCGCTCTTCATCTTGGGGATGATGTTCTGGGCCTGGTTCGACATCGTGCCCAGGTCGAGCTGGTAGCTGACGTTCACGCCCGGCTGGCAGTTGTACTTCTGCAGCGTCGTGCGGGCGATCTGCACCGACTCCTGGTACCAGGAGTTCTCCGGCGCGAACGTGGCGATGTTGCGGGCCTTGCCCTTGAGGTTGCCGCCGGCCCACTGCGCAGGCTTGCCGCACAAGCGCTTGCCGGCGTACTCGGCCGCCTCGTTGGCGACGAGCGTGCCGTCGGTGGCGAGGCTCCAGATGTAGGGCCGGTGCTGGTCGTGCCACGGCTGCGACAGGTACGGGTCGCCGAAGCCCATGATCCCGCGCCGCGCCAACGCGTCGGCGTACGGCTCGGACGTGGCCGACATGTCGGCGAACGAGCCCTTCGACTTCACCGTGTCGGCGTCGGCCTCGGCCTTGTCCTGGCCACCACCCAGCAGCTCGGTCGTGTTGGAGCCCTGGCCGTTGTAGAAGTCGATGACGATCTTGCGCCCGTAGAACTGGAACGTCTTGTTGAAGTAGTCGGCCAGCGCCGCCACCGTGCGCTTGATGTCGTCGGGCGTGTCCTGGAGGCTGGCGCCGGCCAGGGCGGCCAGGGTCTGCTGGAAGCCCTTCTCGTTGAGCACCCGGTAGGCGACGTGGATCTCGGTGGCGTTGATGCCGCGCGACGTCGATCCGCCGTTGTTGCCGCTGAAGGCGACGCACGGCGGCGAGTACGGGTCACCGGGCACCTGGTCCTTACGGTCGGAGCACGGGTTCTTGGTGGCGACCGACGCGGCCTGCGAGCCGCCCGCCGAACCGGCCTGGCCGGCCGTACCGGCCTGACCCGGGGTACCGGCGACGACGCTGGTGTCCTGGGTCGACTGGTCGCCCGAGGAGAGGCCCGAGTCGGTGGCGCCACTGCTCACGTTCTGCGGCTTGACGCTCTTGGACGGCACGAGCAGCGCCATCATCAGCACGAGGGCGGCGAACACGGCCAGCGGCCCGTAGCCGCGCAACAGCCGTTGCCCGATTGAGAACGTGCGCGGACCGACAGGGGGTGCAGACGTCGCCATGGGTTCAGCCTTCCGTGGAGCTGTGAGTTCGTTCGGCCCGCCGCATCAGTCGTCTGTCACCCTCGATCGCAGCCAGCAGGAGTGCCAGCCCGATGCCGCCGACCAGGGCCAGCATGCCGCCCCGGTGGCCCGGAGTGGACGCGGCGATCGGCTTGGCCAGCCGACGGCCCTGCACGGCGCCCTTCCTGTTGGTGATGATCGTGGGCGCGCCCGGGGCGATAGCCGGGGTGCCGGCAATCGCCGGGGTGGCCGGGAGCGCGTTCGAGGAGAGTGAGGTGTCTGGAACCGCACTGAGGCTCTGGTCGAGGAGGCTCGACGTCTGGATGTCGCCGGTCGAGGCCGACACGCCACCCAACTCGAGAGAGAACGAGCCGGCGCCGGTGATCGAGCCGACGGCGACGTCGGCGACCGTGAGCGGGCTGCCGAACTTGCAGCTGGCCTTGAGCAGCGCGTCGGTGACCTGCTGGCGCACCGGCTGCAGGGCGCCGAGGATCGTGCCCGAGATCTGATCGCGGGTGGTCGACGGCACCACCGCGATCGACAGCGGGTCGACGGTGTAGCCACCGTTGACCTGGCGGAACGTCGGGGGCTTGATCACGATGCCGATGGGGTTGAGCACCTTGTTCGCCGCGTCGATCACCGCGCCGGCGTCCTGGCTCGGCACGGCCTGGCCGCCGATGACGGCCGACCCGATCGTGAAGTTGTGGACGGTCGACGAGTCGCCGCCGCTGTGGTTGGTGAGGTCCCAATGAAGGCCGCCGAGCTTCACGGCGCCGGCGCCGATGTCGATCGACCCGATGTCGGCGGTGGCCACGGCCTGGCGGATGTTGCCCTTGATGATCTCGGTGCGGGCCGACGACGTGGCGCCGCTGATGGTGAAGGCGGCGGGCTGGCCCAGCTGGGTGATCTGCACGCCGGCGTCGGCGAGCGGCGCGCTCGAGGCCTTGGCCGACTTCGTGATGAACGGCAGCGGGCTGCCCATCACGGTCTCGGGTTCGGTCTTGCCGTTGGCCGCGCCCTGATCGCGCGAGTCGAGCGCCAGCGGCTGGGGCTGCTGGTCGGACGCCAGGGTGGGGGCGCTGCCGTCGCAGCCGGCGGCGGCCAGGATCGTGCCGATGATGCCGAGGTCGATGCCGCGGGCGTCGGCCTTGGCCACCTGGTTCGTGTAGCCCGCCAGCGAGATACCGAACGTGACGCCCAGCGAGAGGGCGGACGCCGTCGGGTTCACCTTGAACGCCTGGGCGCTGGCCGCGGCCGTGCCGTTCGAGAAGTTGGACGGGTCCGCCGGGGACCACGACGGGAGGGCGATGACCACCGCAGCAGCCAACCCCAGCGTGACGGCCGTTCGCCGGAACGAACGAACCCCGCCAAAGACCGACACCAAGGCCCCCTTCGTACGACAACGCAGCTGTGAATGAAGCGCCCCGGTCTCCCGGAGCGGGGTCCCATTAGTACCGCATCAGGTGACTACCGTCACGTCGAGTGGTGGTGGCGAGACTGCCGTCACAAACAAACAGCTTGACTGTTTGTTAGTTGTGGCGTAGACACGCAGGGTGGCTGACACCGCGACCACCGCCGGCCGCCGGACCCAGGCCGACCGCCGGGCCGAGACCCAGCGCCGCCTGCTCGACGCGACCGTCGAAGAGCTGAGCGCCCACGGCTACGCCGGCATGTCGACCAACGAGGTGATCAAGCGGGCCGGGGTGTCCCGTGGCGCCCTGGTGCACCACTTCCCCACCAAGGCCCAGCTGGCGGTGGCCGCCCTCGACCGCTGGCTGGAGGACCGCCTGGTCGAGTTCGAGGCCACGTTCGCGGCCCTGCGCCCCGAGGAGCGCACGGCCGAAGTCGCCATCGACGTGCTGTGGGAGATGTTCTCGGGCCCCAGCTTCGCGGCGTGGCTGGAGCTGACCGTGGCCGCCCGCACCGACGGCGACCTGTGGACGCGGCTCACGGTCGTGAACGATCGGTTCAACGAAGGCGTGGCTGCCACCGTCCGTCGCACGTTCGGCATCGACGAGGCAACGCCGTCCGACGGGCCCGATCCGATCGTGTTCTTCGCCTTCAACGTGCTGTCGGGCGCCGCCCTCGGGCAGGTGCTGGCGGCCCCCCCGGGCTCACCGCGCCCGGCCGAGACGCCCGAGGGCGTCGCCATCCTCAAGTCCCTCGCCCAGATGTTCGCCAACGATTCGTGGAGGAACGCATGACCGCGACCAGCACCACTCCCAACGCCACCGTCGTCGGCGACGAGGAGCGCGCCGACGTCACCACCGGCGACACCAGCGCGTGGCGAGACCTGGTGGGCCGGCTCAACCGCCAGTCGACCGACAAGCACTTCGACGCCTACGCCGACGTGGCGTGGGACGACCCCGAGATGGCGATCGACATCCACGACCCCCGCTGGGAGATCACCGACGACGACCCGCTGGGGCGCACCGAGTGGTACCGCTCGCAGCCCCAGGAAGTGCGGGCCGAGATCGGCCTCATGCGCATCGCGTCGAACATGAAGGTCGGCCTGCAGTTCGAGAGCATCCTGCAGCGGGGCCTGCTCGAGTACGCCGCCAAGCTGCCCGACGGGTCACCCGAGTTCCGGTACGCCTACCACGAGGTCATCGAGGAGGGGCACCACTCGATGATGTTCCAGGAGTTCGTGAACCGGGCCGGCCTGCCGGTGCCGGGCATGGACCTGCCGACGCAGATCGGGGCGCGGCGCGTCGTGCAGATGGGCCGGCGCTTCCCCGAGATGTTCTTCGTGTTCGTGCTCGGCGGCGAGGACCCCATCGACCACGTGCAGCGGGAGACGCTGCGGTCGGGCCGGGAGCTGCACCCGCTCCTCGAGCGCATCATGCGCATCCACGTCACCGAGGAAGCCCGCCACCTTTCCTTTGCGCGCCACTACCTCAAGCGCCAGGTGCCCCGGCTCAACCCGATCAAGCGGTTCGCGGTGTCGATCCAGGCACCGGTCACCCTCGGCGTCATGGCCGGGCTGATGCTCCAGCCGCCGTCGCACCTCATCAAGCGCTACGGGATCCCCAAGCACGTGATCAAGGAGGCGTACGGCACGGCCGAGGCCCGGGCCACCGCCGCCCGCTCCCTGCGCAAGGTGCGCAACCTCTGCGTCGAACTCGGCCTGGTCACGTGGTTCACCAAGCCGATCTGGAAGGCCCTCCACATCTGGGGCGAGGACTGACGCAAACCGGAACTTGTGGACATTCCCCCCGCGCATGGCCAAGATGGCCACATGGGGGATGGGCTGGAGTTGGGCGTGGAGTGTGACGACCGGGGCCACGACTGGACGCTGCCGGTTGTGATCGTCGACCTGCGCGACGGCCGGGCCGACAACTACCGCGTGTGCTCGCGCTGTGGCGACGAAGAAGTGGTGCCGGCCGACTCGTAGCGGTCAGGCGTCGAAGCGGTAGCCCATCCCGGTTTCGGTGCGGAGGTAGCGCGGGCGCGACGGCTCGGGTTCGAGCTTGCGGCGCAACGCCGCCATGTACACCCGCAGGTACTCGGTCTCGTCGTCGTAGCCCGGCCCCCACACCTCGTGGAGCAGCCGGCGCTGCGACACGAGCTTGCCCCGGTTCTTCACGAGCACCTCGAGCAGCTTCCACTCGGTCTTGGTGAGGTGCACGTCGTCGCCCGCGGTGGTGGTGACCCGGGTGGCGGCGGTGTCGATGGTGAAGTCGTCGGTGGTCACGATCGAGTCGGGCCCGGTCGCCGCGCCTCGCCGCAGGGCAGCGCGCAGGCGCGCCAGCAACTCGTCCATGCCGAAGGGCTTGGTGACGTAGTCGTCGGCGCCGATGTCGAGGGCCTGCACCTTGGTGGCCTCCTCGTGGCGCGCCGACAGGACGATCACAGGCGCCGTGTTCCACTCGCGGAGCTTGCGCAGCACGTCGAGACCGCTCATGCCGGGCAGGCCGAGGTCGAGCACGGTGGCGTCGGGGTGCAAGCGGGCCGCCGCCTCCAGCCCGTCCTCTCCCGTCGCCGCCACCTCCACGTCGTAGCCGCGCGCACGCAGGCTCACGGCCAGCGCGCGCGCGAACCGCTCCTCGTCGTCGATCAGGAGGAGCCTCGTCATGCCATGGCCACCGGCACGCTCACCACAACCGTCAATCCTCCACCGGGCGTGTCGTCCATGACCACATCGCCGCCCATGGCCTCGACGAAGCCGCGCGCCACCGCCAGCCCGAGGCCGACCCCCGAGCCATTGGGGTTGTCGCCCAGACGTTGGAACGCCCGGAACACCCGCTCCCGCTCGGCCA
>JAFATL010000230.1 GCA_019243975.1 Actinomycetota bacterium
CCTTCGTACGACGGCCACGAGTCGGCCGACTCGAACACCATCGACGAGCTCATGTACGTCACCTTCTGCAGGCGACCGTCGCGGTGCGCAGCCAGCGCCGCGTCGCACGACGACGCCATGATCCGCTCGTTGGTGGCGAGCAGGTCGTAGGCATAGGCGTGGAAGTACGAGATCCCGCCGATCATGGCGGCGCCGGCGATGAAGTGGTCGCAGTCGGACAGCAACTTCGTCATGAGGTCGGTGTCGCGCACGTCGCCTTCGACCAGCGTGTACGACGGATGGTCGTCGTACGACTTCGTCACGCGGCCGTACTTCGAGAAGTTGTCGACGCCGACGACCTCGTGCCCGCGCGCCAGCAGCTCCTCGACCACGTAGCCGCCGATGAAGCCCGCGGCCCCCGTGATCAACACCTTGCTCATACCAATTCCCTTTCCGATGTGTCTGCCATCGACGTCGATTGCAGCTTCGAGCCGAAGGCGTAGAAGTACCAGCGCAGGTAGCGCGGCAGCCACTTCGCCAGCTTGAAGTTGGACATGCCGAACGTGCGGTCCAGCCAGATGGTGGGGATCTCGGCCACCGGCAGCCGCCGGCGCTTCGCCTTCGCCACCAGCTCCAGCCCCACCTCGAAGCCCGAATCGGACTCGATGCCGACTTCTTGCACGAAGTTGCGGTTGTAGGCCTTGAACGAGTTGGTGGCGTCGCGCGTGCCCACGCGAGCCAGCCAATGCAGAGAAACGCCGGCGGTACGCGACAGCGCGCCCTTCAACAGCGGGCCGCCCACCTGTTGGCCGCCGCGGGCGTAACGGGACGCAGCTGCGACCACGACGCCCCGCTCCACCAAGCGCGCCAGCTGGTCGATCTGCTGCGGGTCGTCGCAGCCGTCGGCCATGGTGACCACGACCACGTCGGCCAGCGAGTGGTCGATGCCGTAGCGGATGGCGCGCGCCGGGCCCCGGCCGTAGGTGTTGAGCGTGGGCCGCAGCCGCGACTCGGCCTCGGCGTACTTCTCCAGGTAGGGCACGGTCGTGTCGTCGGGCATGTCGAAGACGACCAGCACCTCGCACGGCAACGTGACCGACTCGAAGATGCGGTCGAGACAGGTGACGATCGTCTCGCCCTCGTTGTACGCGGTGACGACGACCGAGACGCGCGGCTTCACAGCCGCACGCCGTCGCCGAGCAGGTCCCAGATGTCGACGACGGGCTTGTCGGTCTGCAGGTCCGCGTAGGCGCGATGCGGCGCACCGACGATGAGCAGGTCGGCCCGCGCCACGACGTCGTCGAACGGCAGCAGGTCGGGGTCGACCCGCACGTACGGGTCGGTGGTGAGCACGGCCGCCGCCTTGAAGCGCAGGATGCGCTTGAGCTTGTAGCTCAGGCTCGAGCGGATGTCGTCGGACTCCGACTTGAACGCCATGCCGAGGATGCCGACCGTCATCCTCGACAGGTCGTACTCCTTCTCCATGCGGGCCACGACGTACAGCGGCAGGCCTTCGTTCACCATCATGCTGGCGTGGCCGAGCACGAAGTTGTTGTTGTTGAACGCGGCCAGCTGCATGGTGTCCTTGAACAGGCACGGCCCCGCGGCGAAGCCGGCGCGCGGGATGTCGGCGGCGCGCGGGTAGTCGTAGGCCAGCGCGGAGCGGATGCGCTCGAAGTCGAGGCCGTAGTCGTTGGCGATCATGTACAGCTGGTTGGCGGTGGCGAACTTGATATAGCGCCACGTGTTGGTGAACAGCTTGGCCAGCTCGGCTTCCTCGGGCTGCAGGTGCACGATCTGGTTGGTGAGGTTGCGGAACAACTTCTCCGAACGGTCGAGCGCTTTCTGCGACCGGCCCGACACCAGCTGCGGGAGCTCGTACAGCTCGACCATGGCCTTGCCCTCGGCGATGCGCTCGGGGCAGAACGCAACGTCGACGTCGAGACCGAGCCGTTCGATGAGGCGCTCGACGAGGGCGGTCACGCCCGGGTAGAGCGTGCTGCGCAGCACCAGCGCCTGGCCGTCGACGAGATGGGCGGCAAAGCCCTCGACCGCGGTCGGCACGGCCTGCGGGTCGGGGTTGAGGTGCTCGTCGACGGGCGTGCCGATGACGACCACCACGTGCTCGGCCGAGGAGATCACCGACGGGTCGGTCGACGCCACCAGGTTGTTGCCGATGACCCGCGACAGCACCTCTTGGGCGCCGGGCTCGTCGAAGGGCATCTGGCCGCCGGTGACGGTGGCCACGGCCGACTCGGCCACGTCGTAGAGCGCCACGTCGAGGCCGCGATCGGCGAAGGCGAGGCCGAGGGGAAGCCCTACATGGCCGCAGCCGCCGACGACGACGACGTCACGAGTGAATGTCAAGCGCTCCTCCGCACCGATCCAGGACCGTAGGAGTCTAGGAGACGCCCGGACTGCCACCCCAGCCCATGCCACCTGTAGCGTGCCCGCCGATGCGGGTTTTCGTGACCGGCGGGCATGGTTTTGTGGGGCCGTACCTGCGCGCCCACCTCGAGGCTGCGGGCGATGACGTGGTGGCGCCCCCCGACGGGTGGGAGATCACCGACCCCGCCCAGGTCAACGCCGCTCTGCAGGAGGCCGCGCCCGAGGCGATCTACCACCTGGCCGCCATCTCCAACGTCGTGCAGTCGTGGCAGGAACCGGCGCTCACGTTCGAGGTCAACGCCCTGGGCACGCTGCACCTGCTCGAAGCGGCGCGTGCGTTGGAGACGCCGCCCCGAGTTCTGCTGATTGGCTCGGCCGAGGTGTACGGCAAGGTGCGGCCCGATGAGGTGCCGATCACCGAAAACACGCCGCTGCGCCCCGTCACGCCCTACGCGGCGAGCAAGGTGGCGGCCGAGTACCTGGGCATGCAGGCGTTCCTCGCCTATGGCCTGCCGGTGCTCAGCGTGCGGGCGTTCAACCACATCGGCCCGACGCAGTCGGGTGGGTTCGTCGTCGCCGACCTGGCCCGCCGCATTGTCGAAGCGCGGCGCGACGGCATCAAGACGTTGCCGGTGGGCAACCTCTCGCCCCGGCGTGACTTCACCGACGTGCGCGACGTCGTGCGCGCCTACCGCCTGCTCGTCGAGCATGGCGCGGCGGGGGAGGCCTACAACGTCTGCAGCGGACGCGACGTGGCCGTCGACGAGCTCGCCCACCGTCTGCTCGAGCTGTCGGGCGCCGACCTCACGCTCGAGACCGACCCTGCCCTGGTGCGACCCGTCGACCTGCCGGTGTTGAAGGGCGACCCCGCCAAGATCGAGCAGGCGACCGGCTGGAAGCCCGAGATCCCCCTCGACCAGACCCTCACCGAGGTCCTGGAGCACGCGGGCACCTAGACGCCCAGAAACCCACACGCGACGAAGGGCCCCGAAGGGCCCCTCGTCACAGTCGTGGGTGTGGGTCGGTGATTTACGCAGCAGCCGAGGCGAGGCGGCCCTTGACGGTCTCGCGGGCCTCCTTGGCCTGGGTGCGAGCGTCCTTGAACAGCTTCTGGGCCTGGGCGGGGAGGCGCTCCTCGACCTGATCGACGAGCGGCTCGAGGCGCTGCTCGAGGTCCTCGGCCAGCTTGACCAGCTGGGTGCGGGCGTCGGCCGTCTGGGCCTCGATGAGGCCGCGGACGCCGGTGGCCTGCGTCTTGGCGATCTCCCGGGCGTTGTGGGCCTGGGTCTCGAACTGCTTGCGCTGCGTCTCCAGCTGCTTGCGCAGCTCCTGGCGGCGGACGTTGACCTTCTGGGTGGCGATGACGCCCAGTCCGATCACCACGTACGCGGCGTCCTTGAGGGTCTTGGTGGGTTCGGCCATGGGGCTCTCCGTTCGCATGTCTCTCGTGATTTCGCTTGCCAGTATACGACTGTTGTTAAACAGTTGCAAGCGCTTCATCGGACAATGCAGGCACAGAACCGTCGCAAAACGCCCACCGAACGCGATGCCACCGGGCCTCACCCGCCGGTGACTAGCCTCGCCCGCGATGGTCGTCGCCGAGGGGCGGAATTCCGGAGCCCCCGCGCCGGGAGACACGCCTGAAGAGGTCGTGCCCGAGATCGCACCCCCGGTGGTGGCCGTGCTGGTCACCAACGACGCCGGGCCGTGGCTGGAGGAGGCCCTGGGCGCTCTGGCGGCGCAGCAGTACCCCAACTTCTCGGTCCTGGTCATCGACGACGCCAGCGCCGAGGACCCCACCAGCCGGGTCGCCGCCGTCCTGCCGACGGCCTACGTGCGGCGCCTGGCCACCAGGCAGGGCTTCTCGGCCGCCGCCAACCAGGTGCTGGAGGTCGTGGAGGGGGCGTCGCTGTTCCTGTTCTGCCACGACGACGTCGCGCCGGAACCCGACGCCGTCGGTCAGTTGGTGGAGGAGGCCTTCCGCTCCAACGCGGGCGTGGTCGGGCCCAAGCTCGTCGACTGGGAAGCATCCGAGTGCCTGCTCCAGGTCGGGATGGCCGTCGACAAGACGGGCGTGCCGTCCCCCCTCGTCGAGCGAGGCGAGCTCGACCAGGAGCAGCACGACGCGGTGCGCGACGTGTTCTTGGTTCCGGGCGCGTGCACGTTGGTGCGCGCCGACCTGTTCGCTGCTCTCGGCGGTTTCGACGCGGCGATGAACCTCTACGGCGAAGACCTCGACCTGTGCTGGCGCGCGCAGGTCGCCGGCGCGCGCGTCGTTGTCGCGCCAGGCGCGCGCGTGCGCCACCTCGAGGCGATGACGCAGGGATTGCGGGGCGAGCCGATGGGCGAGCGCCACCTGCGCGACATGCAGCGCGAGCTGCAGCTGCGTCACCGGCTGCGCGCCGTGCTGAAGAACTACGGCTTCCTGCACCTCGTGCGCGTGCTGCCGCAGCTCATCGTGCTGGCCATCGCCGAGGTCGTGTACGGGTTCGTGGCCGGACACCGCGCCGTGTCGCGCGCCATCGTGTCGTCGTGGCGCTGGAACCTGCGCCATCTCGGCGAGATCCGCACTGCCCGCGCCCAACTCAAGGACCAACGCCTCCTCCCCGACAGCGAAGTGCGGCGCTTGCAGGTGCGCGGCAGCGCTCGCTTCACCGCGTTCGTGCGCGGGCAACTGGCGACCGGCGACCGCGGCCGCGCCTTCTCGGTGGCCGGCCACGACCTCGCCAGCGCGTTGCGACGTCGGCGGGTGCCGATCGTCGCGTGGACGGCAGTGGCCATCGTGCTGATCGTCGGCACACGCGGCCTGTTGACCGGGCGCATCCCCGCCATCGGCCAGCTGGCGCCGTTCCCGAGCTCGCCGTTCTCGTTCCTCGCCCACTTCGGACGCGACTGGCGCGTGACCGGACTGGGCGGCGACGCCCCCGCGCCCGCCGGCTTCGCCCTCCTGGGCTTGGCGGGCACCGTGCTGCTCGGCGCCATGGGGCTGCTGCAGAAGCTGCTCGTCCTCGGCATGATCCCGCTCGGCGCGGCCGGCGCCTACCACCTGGGTCGTTCGCTCGAGTCGCAGCGGGCCCGCCTGGTGGCCGCCGTGGTGTACCTGATCCTGCCGCTTCCGTACGACGCGCTGGCGCGGGGCCGGTGGGGTGGGCTGATCGCCTACGCCACCATGCCCTGGATCATCGGCATGCTCGCCCGGGCCGGGGGCCTCGCACCGTTCGCATCCCCGACGCTCGACTCGCGCGTCCACCTGCTCAAGCTGGGCGTGATCCTCGCCCTCGTCGGCGCCCTGGTGCCCTCGATGCTGCTGCTGACCGTCGTGGTCGGCGTCGTGCTCGTCGCCGGCTCGCTGCTGGCGGGGGAGATGGACGGGGCGATGCGGGCGCTGGGTGCGGCTGCGGGGGCCGCGCTGGTTGCGGCCGTGCTGCTGTTCCCATGGACGATCGACTTGGTGCTGCCCGGCTCCGGGTGGGCCGGCATCACCGGCGTTGCGTTGCCGGCCACGCGTGGCTTGAGCCTGGGCGAGGTGATGCGCCTCCAGACCGGCGTGCTCGGCGGTGGCCCGCTCGGATGGGCGGTCCTGTTGGCTGCCACCCTGCCGCTGCTCATCGGTCGCGGCTGGCGGCTGGCGTGGGCCATCCGCCTGTGGACGCTCGCCATCGTCATGTGGGCGCTGGTGTGGACGGGCGGCCGCGGATGGCTGCCGATCCCGCTTCCGTCGCCCGAGGTGATGCTGGCGCCCGCAGCCGTCGCCCTCGCCGTCACCGTTGCCCTCGGCCTGGTGGCCTTCGAGGTCGACCTGCCCGGCTACGCGTTCGGTTGGCGCCAGGTGGCGTCGACCGTCGCTGCCGTGGCGGTGGCCCTCAGTGCCCTGCCGATCCTGCGCGGTGCGTTGGACGGGCGTTGGAACATGCCGTCGAAGGACGTCGGACAGCTCATCTCGTGGATGCCCCAGCAGCGATCGCACGGCGACTTCCGCGTGCTGTGGCTCGGTGACCCCGAAGCGCTCCCGCTCGACGGTTGGCAGCTCAGCAAGGGGCTCGCGTACGCCACCTCGTGGAACGGCTCGTCGACCGCCGTCGACCTCTGGCCCGGCTCGGGCCAAGGCGCGACACAGCTGATCGACGACGCCGTCACCGTCGCTCGCCACGACGAGACGCGGACGCTCGGCCACCTCCTGGCGCCCATGGCCATCCGCTACGTCGTCGTACCCCGGCGCATGGCACCCGGCGCGCCGGGCCCGGCGTTGCCGGCGCCCGCCGATCTGGCGCCGACGCTGGAGCAGCAGGTCGAC
>JAFATL010000039.1 GCA_019243975.1 Actinomycetota bacterium
TTCCTCGGTGACATGGCCGCCCAGCTGGGCGCCGTCACGCCCGTCTTCTACGCCTTCCGCGACCGCGAGCACGCGCTCAACCTGATCGAGGCGGCCACCGGCGGCCGGTTCCACCCCAACTACGACCGCATCGGCGGCCTCAAGGACGACCTGCCCAAGGGCTGGGTCGACGAGTGCAAGGCCGTGATGAAGCGCATCCGCGACTTCTGCGACGAGATGGACGACGTGCTCGTCGGCAACGAGATCTTCCAGACCCGCACCCGCGGCATCGGCGTGATCCCCAAGGACGTCGGCCTCGAGTACGGCCTCACCGGCGCCAACATCCGTGCCTCGGGCGTCGACTGGGACATCCGCCGCGACGAGGACTCGCCGCTGGCGTGGAAGAACGTCGACTGGAAGGTGTGGACCCACCCCGACGGCGACAGCTTCGCCCGCTACTGGGTGCGCCTGCAGGAGACGCGTGAAGCGACGCTCATCGTCGACCAGCTGCTCGACGGCCTACCCGCCGGGCCGATCATGGCCAAGGTGCCCCGGATCATCAAGGTGCCGGCGGGCGAGGCCTGGGTCCACACGGAAAACCCGATGGGCGAGATGGGCTACTACATCGTCAGCAAGGGCGACATCGGCCCGTTCCGCGTCAAGATCAAGACGCCGTCGTTCAACAACATCTCCATCACGCCGTGGCTGCTGCGCGGTGTGTACGTGCCCGACGTGATCACGATCCTCGCCAGCCTCTACTTCATCCTGGGGGACATCGACCGTTGACTCCCGCGCTGGCGGTGCAAATCGGATGGGGGTGGTTGGCCGCGATCAAGGTCGCGGCCGTCCTCGCCGTCGTGCCCGTTGGTGCGCTGCTGTACGTCTACTTCTACCTGTTCAAGATGGTCAGCCACATGCAGAGCCGGCTGGGCCCCATGGAGGCCGGTCCGCACGGCGTGCTGCAGGCCCCCGTCGAGCTGCTCAAGTTCCTGCAGAAGGAAGACCTCTTCCCCGAGCGGGCCGACAAGTTCGTGTTCGGGGCGGCGCCGTTCGTCGTCTTCCTCTCCACGTTCCTGCTCTTCGTCATCATCCCGACCGGCCCGCGCCTGGTGGCGGAGAACCTCGACACGGGCGTGTTCTTCGCCTTGGCGGTCTCGTCGATCTCGGTGATCGGCATCCTGATGGCGGGGTGGGCATCGGCCAACAAGTACTCCGTCACCGGCGGCCTCCGCGCTGCCGGCCAGCTCATCGCCTACGAGCTCCCGATGGTGCTGGCGATCGTCGGCGTGGTCGTGCAGGCCGGCACCATGAGCCTGCAGGGCATCGTCCACGCGCAGGCCAACGGCAAGATCTTCGGCTGGGGCGGCATCGGCAACCCGTTCGTGTTCACCCAGATCGTCGGCTTCGTCATCTTCTTCATCGCCGCCCAGGCCGAGCTCACTCAGACGCCCTTCGACATGCCCGTGGCCGAGTCGGAGCTGGTCGCCGGCTACCTCACCGAGTACTCGGGCGTGCGCTTCCTGCTCTTCTTCATGGCCGAGTTCGCCAGCGCCTTCGCCTTCGCCGCCATCGCGTCGACGATCTTCCTCGGCGGTTGGTACGTGCCCGGCGTGCACGGCACCGCGGCCGACCTGCTGGGGCCGGTCGTGATGATCGCCAAGACGATGGCCGTGGGCTTCGTGATCTTCTGGGTGCGGTTCACGTTCCCCCGCTTCCGTGAGGACCAGCTCCAGTCGTTCGCCTGGAAGTTCCTCATTCCGATCTCGCTGCTCAACATCCTCGTCACCGGCATCCTCAAGGTGGTCTTCTAGCCATGCCGAAGCCGAAGCTCGTACCCGGCGTCATCAAGGGCCTGGGCGTCACCTTCAAGGAACTGATCACCCCCGCCGTCACCGTGCAGTACCCGCACGTGAAGGAGGCCCCGCCCACGCGGGCCCGGGGCGTGATCGCCCTCAAGGAGGACAACTGCACGGTGTGCATGTTGTGCGCCCGTGAGTGCCCCGACTGGTGCATCTACATCGAGGGCCACAACGACAAGGCTCCGCCCCGTCGCGAGGGTGGCAAGCCCCGCACGGTCAACAAGCTCGACCGCTTCGACATCGACTACGCGCTGTGCATGTACTGCGGCATCTGCGTGGAGGTGTGCCCGTTCGATGCGTTGTTCTGGAGCCCCGAGTACGAGTACTCGGAGGTGAAGATCGCCGACCTCCTCCACGACAAGGACAAGCTCGGCGAGTGGATGGAGACCGTCCCCGAACCCCCGCCGCTGGAAGTCGGCGCGGCGGCCAAGAAGAAGTAGCCCGTGGACCATCTCAACGTCGCCCAGCAGGTCGCCTTCGGGGCCATCGCCCTTGCCATGGTCGTGTCCGCCCTGCGCGTGGTCACCACGACCAACGTCGTGCACGCCGCCCTGTACCTGGTGGTCGTGCTGGCGGGCGTCGGCATGCAGTTCCTGCTGCTGGGCGCCGAGTACACCGCCGTCACCCAGGTGATCGTCTACATCGGCGCCATCGTCGTGCTGTTCCTCTTCGGCATCTTCCTCACGCGCGCGCCCATTGGCTCGACCGCTGGGCTCGACAACGACCAGCGGTGGGCCGCGGTCATCGTGGCGTTGTTCGTCTTCGGCCTGCTCGCCTACGCCCTCCGCGACTTCTTCGGCAGCACCCAGATCGACTTCGCCGGGCCCCAGACCTCGGCCCAGGTGGGCGACTCGATGTTCCAGACCTACGTGATCCCGTTCGAGGTCGTGTCCGTCCTCCTGCTGGCCGCCCTCATCGGCGCCATCGTGATTGCGAAGCGGGACTGAGGCCGTGTACCTGAACGAGTTCCTCCTCCTCGCCGCCTTCCTGTTCTGCGTCGGCATCTACGGCGTGCTGGCCCGCCGCAACGGCGTGCTCGTGCTGATGTCGATCGAGCTCATCCTCAACGCCGTCAACATCAACCTGGTGGCCTTCGGCGCCTTCCGCCACACGGTGGCGGGCCAGATCTTCGCCCTGTTCGTGATCGCCGTGGCCGCCGCCGAGGTGGGCGTGGGCCTGGCGATCGTCCTGCTCATCTACCGCAACAAGCGCTCGATCGACCTCAGCGACGTCGACGCGCTGAAGGGATGACGGCCTGACGATGCTGCGCAACGCCTGGCTCTTCCCGCTGATCCCGGCCGTCTCGTTCTGGATCATCCTGTTCTTCGGCAAGAAGCTGCCCAAGAAGGGCTCCGAGGTCGGCATCCTCGCCCTCCTCGCGTGCTGGGTGCTGGCCGCCATCAGCGCCGTGCAGTGGATCCGCCTGCCGCACTCCGAGCACCACCTGCGGGAGCCGGTCGAGCGACACCTGTTCAACTGGTTCAGCAACGGCAAGGTGCACATCCGCTTCGGCATCCACGTCGACGGCCTCACCGTGATGATGCTGGTGGTCGTCACCACCATCTCGCTGCTGGTG
>JAFATL010000457.1 GCA_019243975.1 Actinomycetota bacterium
CCGTCCCAATCAGCGCAAGGTCCGGGAGGGTCTGGTCGTCTCGGTCAAGATGGACCGGACCGCCGTGGTCGGCGTGGTGGAACGGGTCCGTCACCCCCGCTACGCCAAGACGGTGCAGCGCACCAAGCGCCTGTACGTGCACGACGAAGCCAACGACCTCAAGGTCGGCGACCGCGTGCGCGTGCAGGAGACGCGCCCGCTGTCGAAGACGAAGCGCTGGCGCCTCGTTGAAGTCCTGGAGCGCGCCAAGTGATCCAACAGGAATCCCGACTTCGGGTGGCCGACAACTCCGGCGCCAAGGAGGTGCTCTGCATCAAGGTGCTGGGCGGCTCCAAGCGGCGGTACGCGTCGATCGGCGACATCTTCGTCGCCACCG
Organism: Actinomycetota bacterium; assembly: GCA_019243975.1. Lineage (GTDB taxonomy): Bacteria > Actinomycetota > Acidimicrobiia > Acidimicrobiales > JAFATL01 > JAFATL01. Next base: position 377 of record JAFATL010000457.1, read on the forward strand.
TCAAGGACGCCATCCCCGGCGCGGCCGTGAAGAAGGGCGACGTCGTGAAGTGCGTCGTCGTCCGTACGAAGAAGGAGCGCCGCCGTCCCGACGGCAGCTACATCCGCTTCGACGAGAACGCCGCTGTGCTCATCAACGACCAGCAGCAGCCGCGCGGTACCCGCATCTTCGGTCCCGTCGGTCGCGAGCTGCGCGACAAGCGGTTCATGCGAATCATCTCCCTGGCCCCCGAGGTGCTGTGATGGGAATCAAGATCAAGAAGGGCGACCGCGTCATCGTGCTCATGGGCAAGGACCGCGGGAAGTCGGGCACGGTCATGCGTGTCCTGCCCAAGGACAACAAGGTCATCGTCGAGGGCGTCAACGTCGCCAAGAAGCACCAGCGGTCGACGCGAGCCACCATGCAGGGCGGCATCATCGACAAGGACATGCCGATGCCGATCTCGGCGGTGGCGGTCGTCAGCCCCGGTGACGGCAAGCCGACGCGCGTGGGCTACCGCATCGACGACGCCGGCAACAAGGTGCGCATCTGCAAGCGCACGGGAGCTGATCTGTGATGGCGACGGCAACGACTGAGCGCCCCCGTCTCAAGGTGAAGTTCGACAACGAACTGCGCCCGTCCCTCAAGGACTCGCTGGGGCTGGGCAACATCATGGAAGTCCCGCGCTTCGAGAAGGTCGTGGTCAACATGGGCGTCGGCCGCGCCACCCAGCAACCGTCGCTGCTGGAAGGCGCCGTCCGCGACCTCACGATCATCACCGGGCAGAAGCCGCTGGTGACCAAGGCCAAGAAGTCGATCGCCGGCTTCAAGCTGCGCGAGGGCAACTCGATCGGCGCCAAGGTCACCATGCGGGGCGACCGCATGTGGGAGTTCCTCGACCGCCTCATCAGCGTCGCCATCCCCCGCATCCGCGACTTCCGTGGCCTGCCCCCCAACTCGTTCGACGGTCGCGGCAACTACACGTTCGGCGTGACCGAGCAGCTGATCTTCCCGGAGATCGATTACGACAAGATCGACACCACCCGGGGCATGGACATCACGATCGTCACCACCGCCCGCACTAACGCCCACGGCAAGGCACTGCTCGAGGCGTTCGGCTTCCCGTTCAGACGCGAGGTTTGAAGCACGCATGGCCAAGAAGGCATTGATCCAGAAGCAGCAGCGAAAGCCCAAGTTCAAGGTGCGCTCGTACACCCGGTGCCGCCGGTGTGGACGCCCGCGCGCCGTGTTCCGCAAGTTCGGGCTGTGCCGCATCTGCCTCCGCGAACTGGCGCACAACGGCGAACTACCCGGCGTGACCAAGGCGAGCTGGTGAGAGGGGGACTGCGATGACGATGACCGACCCGATCGCCGACATGCTGACGCGCATTCGCAACGCCAACGTCGCCATGCACGACACCGTGCGCATGCCCTCGTCGAAGTTGAAGGAGGCGCTGGCTGGCATCCTCCAGAAGGAGGGCTACATCCAGGGCTTCAACGTGCAGGACGACCCGGGCCGTCCCGGCCGCGTCCTCGAAGTCGAGATGAAGTACACGGCCGACCGCGACCGCACCATCTCGGGCATCCGGCGCGTCTCCAAGCCGGGCCTGCGCGTCTACACGAAGGCCGACAAGCTGCCCCGCGTCCTCGGCGGTCTCGGGGTTGCCGTTCTGTCCACGAGCCAGGGGCTCATGACCGACCGCGAGGCGCGCCAGCGCCGCGTGGGCGGTGAAGTCCTCTGTTACGTCTGGTAGGTCGCAATGTCCCGAGTCGGTCGATCCCCGATCCCAGTCCCCAGCGGCGTCGATATCTCCATCAGCGGCCAGCACCTCACGGTGAAGGGCCCACAGGGCGCGCTCGACCGCGACATCCCCGGTGAGATCAGCGTGCGCCAGGACGACGGCACGCTGCTCGTCGAGCGGCCCAACGACGAACGCCAGAACCGGGCCCTGCACGGGTTGGTGCGGGCGCTCGTCAACAACATGGTGGTCGGCGTGACCGCCGGCTTCACCAAGGAGCTGGAGATCGTCGGCGTCGGTTACCGCGCCACGCCCCAGGGCCCCAACAAGATCGAGCTCGCCCTCGGCTTCAGCCACCCGGTGGTGGTCGACGCGCCGCAGGGCATCAGCTTCGAGGTGCCGGTGCCCACCCGCATCATCGTCAAGGGCATCGACAAGGAATTGGTTGGCCAGGTGGCCGCCAACATCCGCAAGATCCGCAAGCCCGAGCCCTACAAGGGCAAGGGCGTCCGCTACGCCGGCGAGTACGTGATGCGCAAAGCCGGCAAGGCCGCGAAGTAGGTAGAGGATGAGTTACTCCACCAAGGACAAGCAGCAGGCCAAGGCCCGGCGCCACAACCGGATCCGCAAGAAGGTCGTGGGCACCACCGAGCGCCCCCGCCTGGCCGTGGCGCGGTCCAACAAGCACATCTCGGCCCAGGTGATCGACGACAGCACCGGCCGCACCGTGGCCGCCGCGTCCACCGCGGAGAAGGACGTGCGCGGTGGCGCCACCGGCAACAAGCAGGCCGCCGCCGGTGTGGGCAAGCGCGTCGCCGAGCGGGCCAAGGCCGCGGGCGTGACCAAGGTGGTCTTCGACCGGGGCGGCAACATCTACCACGGGCGCATCGCGGCAGTCGCCGACGCCGCCCGCGAAGCCGGATTGGAGCTGTAAGTGGCAGATCAGCCAGGACAACTCGAAGAGCGCTCGATCGGCCGGCCCCGGCGCGTCGCCAAGGTCGTCAAGGGCGGCCGGCGGTTCTCGTTCGCGGCCCTGATGGTGGTTGGCGACGGCAATGGCCGCGTCGGCTTGGGTTACGGCAAGGCCAAGGAAGTGGCGCTCGCCATGCAGAAGGCGTCCGACGATGCCCGCAAGAACATGTTCCACGTGCCCCTCGCCGGCAACACGATCATCCACCCGGTGATCGGCGAGAGCGGCGCCGGCCGCGTGCTGCTCAAGCCGGCCGCCCCCGGTACCGGCGTGGTCGCCGGTGGGGCTGCCCGCGCCATCCTCGAGTTGGCCGGCATCCACGACGTGCTGGCCAAGTCGCTGGGCTCGTCCAACGCCATCAACGTGGCCCGCGCCACCATCGACGGCCTCAAGTCGCTCAAGTCACCTGACGACGTCGCCCGCCTGCGCGGCAAGTCGGCCGACGAGGTCACGCCCAAGGGCGTGCTCGAGTCGTACCGGCAGCGCCAGCGGGGCGCGTCGGTGCCCCAAGAGGTCGCGTAGCCATGGCTGCCCTCAAGGTCACCCAGGTGCGCTCGTCCATCGGTACCAAGCCGAAGCACCGCGGCACGCTGCGGGCCCTGGGCCTGCGCGGCATCGGCCAGGAGAACACCCTGCCTGACCGCCCCGAGATCAGGGGCATGATCGCCCGCGTTCCCCACCTGGTGCGCGTGGAGGAAGTCGAAGGAGAGGCCTGATGAAGGTCCACGACCTCAAGCCCGCCCCCGGGTCGTCGCGCGCCCGTCGCCGCGTCGGCCGCGGTATCGGTGGCAAGGGCGGCAAGACCGCCGGCCGGGGCACCAAGGGCCAGTCGGCCCGCGGCCAGATCCCGGCGGGATTCGAGGGCGGCCAGCTCCCGCTGGCCCAGCGCATCCCCAAGCTCAAGGGCTTCAAGAACCCGTTCCGGGTCGAGTACAACGCCGTCAACCTCGACGCCCTCGAGAAGATCCCCGGCAACAACGTCAACCCCGACACGCTCCGTGCTGCCGGTCTGGCCCACAAGCACGGCCTCATCAAGGTGCTGGGCCGGGGGTCGGTCACCCGGGCCCTCGAGGTCCACGTGCACGCCGTCTCCAAGTCAGCTGAAAAGGCGATCACCGATGCGGGCGGTAGCGTGGAGATCCTTCCGCCGCCGTTCGGCCATGGCCGGCCGCCGGCCAAGGGCAACGCCCTCACGAATCGATAGGCAAACCCTCACGCACTCGGGTTCGAGGAGCCGGCCATGAAGTTCATGAACATGTTCAAGGTCCCGGACCTGCGGAACAAGATCCTGTTCACGCTGTTCGTGATCGTGCTGTACCGGTTCGGCGACCACGTCTACGTGCCGGGCGTCGACGTGCAGGCCGTGCAGCGGCTCACCGACCAGGCGGCCAAGGGCGGCGTACTCGGTTTCCTCAACCTGTTCTCGGGCGGCGGTCTCACCCGGCTGGCGGTGTTCGGGCTCGGGATCATGCCGTACATCACCAGCTCGATCATCATCCAGCTGTTGATGGTCGTCATCCCGAAGTTCGAGCAGTGGCGGGACGAGGGCGCGACCGGACAGAAGAAGCTCACCCAGGCGACGCGGTACATGACGGTGGCGCTCGCGCTGCTGCAGTCCACCGGCCTCGCCTATTTCTTCGGAAAAGGCGGCGGCTCGGGGCTGCTCGGCCAAACCCTCGGAAACGTCATCCTGCTCAGCCACTTCGACGCTCCCCACGTCGGCATGGTCGTGCTCTCGATGACGGCCGGCACCGCCGTGGTC
>JAFATL010000589.1 GCA_019243975.1 Actinomycetota bacterium
CAGGACGCGTCTGCCAGGTGCCGTCGGCGTCGCGTGTGCGGCCGCCGAGGAAGCGGGCCAGTTCGTCGAGCGGCCGCTGGGTGGCCGACAGGCCGATGCGTTGGGGCGCGGGCCGGCCCGCCTTCTTGATCAGCCGCTCCAACCGCTCGAGTGACAACGCGAGGTGGGTGCCCCGCTTGGTCGCCGCCACCGAGTGGATCTCGTCGACGATCACGTGCTCGACCGACGTCAGCACGTCGCGCGCCGACGACGTGAGCATGAGGTACAGCGACTCGGGGGTGGTGATGAGGATGTCGGGCGGGTGACGGACGATGTCGCGCCGCTCGCCCTCGGGTGTGTCACCGGTGCGGGTGGCGACGCGGACGGCCGGCGTCGGCAAGCCGGCGCGCTCGGCCTCCATGGCGATGCCCGCCAGCGGTGATCGCAGGTTGCGCTCGACGTCGTAGGTGAGGGCCTTGAGGGGCGACACGTAGAGGACGCGGCAGCGCTGCTTCTCGGGCACGGGCTGCGCGTCGACCAGCAGGCGGTCGAGCGCCCACAGGAACGCGGCCAGGGTCTTGCCCGATCCGGTGGGGGCGAGGATCAGCGCGTGGTGGCCGGACCCGATGGCCTCCCAGCCCCGGGCCTGGGCATCCGTCGGCGCTTCGAACGAGGACGAGAACCATGCCCGGGTGGGAGCGGAGAACCGTTCGAGAGCATCCACCGACGCAGGCACGCCTCCAAGGCTACGTGCCTGGTGTGACAACTCTTCACGGAGATAGCCCGGTGTGCCGAGAGCCACAGAGGCGGGTACGGTCGATTGCATGGAGGCGCTGCGGTGGGAAGAACGTCCCAACTTGCGCGCCCCCGTGCTGGTCGCGGCCTTCGAGGGCTGGAACGACGCGGGGGACGCGGCGTCGAGCGCGGCCCGCTACCTGGCCCGAGCGTGGTCGGCCCGCCGGTTCGCCACCATCGACCCGGAGGAGTTCTACGACTTCACCACCACGCGCCCGCAGGTGCGCCTCGACGAGGGCCTGACTCGGCACATCGACTGGCCTCTCAACGAGGTGTCGGCGGCCGCCCTGCCCGGACGCTCGCACGACGTGATCGTGCTGTCGGGCGTGGAGCCCCAGCTCAAGTGGCGCACGTTCTGCGACGCCATCGTCGGCATGGCCAACCAGCTCGGCGTCGAGATGGTGGTGAGCCTGGGCGCACTGCTGGCCGACATCCCCCACACCCGGGCCGTGCGCGTCACGGGAACGGCGGCCGACCCCGAGCTGGTCGAACGCCTGCACCTCCAGCACTCGCGCTACGAGGGTCCGACCGGCATCGTCGGCGTGCTGCACGACCGGTTCCGCCAGGAAGGCATCGCGTCGGCGTCGCTGTGGGCGGCCGTGCCGCACTACGTGGCGCAGACGCCGTCGCCCAAGGCGTCGCTGGCGCTGGTCGAGCGCGCTGGCGAGTTGTTGGGCGTGAAGATCGAGACGCTCGACCTCCAGATCGCGTCGGCGTCGTACGAGCGCCAGGTGAGCGAGCTGGTCGAGGCCGACGAGGACGTCGCCGACTACGTGCGCCGCCTCGAGGAGAACGAGGACGACGACTCAGACGACGGCGCCGACCTCGACCCCCAAGGCGGCGAAGCCCTGGCCGCGGAGGTCGAACGCTTCCTCCGCGAACACGGCCGCGATTAACGAATCTCGGCGAACTGACAGGCGAAACGGGCCCTCTAGGTCCCGTTTCACCTGGCACTACGGCGTGGGTTAGGCGCGCACCGCTTTCACGGATTCGCCGAGGGCCTCGACGCACTGGTCGATGTCGGCGTCCTCGATGACGAGGGGCGGACAGAAGGCGATCACGTCGGTGCCGATGGGACGGGCGATGACGCCGCGGGTGAGCAGCTCCTCCCGCACCTCGAGGGCGGGGATGCCCTGGTCGAACACCGCCGCCCACACACCGGCGACGCCGCGCACGTCGATGATGCTCTGGCCGTCGACCAGCGACTTGAGGCCGGTCGACAGGCGCTTGCCGATCTTGTCGGCCCGGGCGATGAGGTTCTCCTCCTCGATGATGTCGAGGTTGGGCAACGCCGCCGCGCACGCGCTGGGGTGGCCGCTGTAGGTGTTGCCGTGACGCAGCACCAACTTGGGATCGGACTCGAGCGGCCCGCGCACCTTCGGCCCGACGAGCACGCCGCCGACCGGCATGTAGCCCGACGTCACGCCCTTGGCGAACGTCACCATGTCGGGCTGCACGTTGAACCGCTGGGCGCCGAACCACTTGCCCAGCCGGCCGAAGCCGCAGATGACCTCGTCGAGGATGAGGAACCCGCCGTGCTTGTCAGCCTTCTGGCGCAGGCCTTCGAGGTAGCCCTCCTCGGGCGGGTACACGCCGCCGGCGCCCACCACCGGCTCGGCGATGATCGCGGCCAGCTCGGGACCGCGGTCGTGGAGCACCTTGTCGAGCTCGTGCAGGCTGTCGTGCTGCACCTGGACGACGTCGCCGAGGAGCGGACCGAAGCCCTCCTGGTTGGCCGGCAGGCCGGTCGCGGAAAGGGCCCCGTATGACACGCCGTGGTACGACGGCTTGCGGCTGACGATCAGCGTCTTCTCGGGGTGGCCGTTCACGTAGTGGGCGAGCCGGGCCAGCTTGATGGCCGTGTCGACCGACTCCGACCCGCCGGTGGTGAGGAACACGCGCGCGTCCTTCATGGGCGCCAGCTCCCGCAACCGCTCGGTGAGCTCTTCGGCCGGGCCGTTGGTGAAGCGGTCGAACGTGTGCCAGCCGGCCAGCTCGTGCATCTGCTTGTTGACGGCCTCGACGATGCGGTCGCGCCCGTGACCGACCTGGCAGTACCAGAGGCTCGCCAGCGCGTCGACGTAGCGGTTGCCGAGGTCGTCCCACACCAGGGCGCCGTCGCCCTTGACGATCTTGATGTACGCCTCGGGGCCGGCCGCAGGCCGGGCGTAGGCGTGGAGGAAGGCGGGATGGTCGGGCACGGTCAGGCTCCTTGCGCGGGTGCGTGGCGGGGCCACGGTCGCGTCTGTTCGAAGATGCGGGCAAGCCGGAGCACGACGTCGTCGGCGTGCCGGCGGCCCATGATCTGCAGGCCGATGGGCAAGCCGTCGGCGCTGAGGCCGGCCGGCACCGAGATGGCGGGGTTCCAGCACAGGTTGCCGAGCATCGTGTACGGCACGCACATGCCGGGCGCCACCTCTTGCCCGGCGATGAGTGTGGGCAGCGGTCCCTCCGCTTCGAAGGCGGGGACGGCGGTGGTCGGCGTCAGCAGCACGTCGATGTCCTCGTAGAGCTGGGCCATCTCCGTCTCCAGTGATTCGCGCCAGCGCAGGCGGCGGGCGAACTGCGGGACGGTGACGTCCTGCGAACGTTCCAGCCCGACGCGCACGATGCCGGTGAACTCCTGGGCCCGCTCGGGGAACATCCCGGGCTCGAGGTCGGTCCACAGGTCGGCAGTGCCGGCAGTCAGCCACACGCGCAGCGCGTCGGTGAACGCGATGTCGCGGTCGACGACCTCGAGGCCGGCGGCGTCGATGAGCTCCTGCGCCGCGCCGTGGGCCACGTCGTCGACCTCGGGGTCGACGACCGCGTAGCCGAGGTGCGACGAGTACGCGGCGCGCAGGCCCGCGACTTCGAGCGTCTCGATGATCTGCTCGTAGACGACGCCGGCGGGTGGCAGCGACACCTTGTCGATGTCGTGCGGCCCGGCGGTGACGTCGAGGTGACGGGCGCAGTCGGCGACGGTCGTGGTCAGCGCGCCGAACACCGACGTGAGCGACGGTGCCAAGGACGGGTGGGGGATGCGCCCGTAGCTGGGCTTGAGGCCGACGAGGCCGGCGAAGGCGGCAGGGATGCGGGTGGACCCGCCACCGTCACTGGCCGTGCAGAACGGGACCAGGCCGGCCGCCACCGCCGCCGCGCTACCTCCGCTCGACCCGCCCGGAGTGCGGGCCGTGTTCCACGGGTTGCGCGTGGTGCCCCAGGCTTTGGTGTCGGTGAAACAGGTGGCGCCGAACTCGGGAGCTGCCGTCTTGCCCACCGGCACTGCACCGGCGGCGCGCAGCCGGGCCACGTGCACCGAGTCGGCCGCGACGGGTCCGCGGCCCTTGTAGAGCAGCGAGCCGCGCGACGTCGGCATGCCCGCGCAGTCCTCGAGGTCCTTCACGCCGAACGGCACGCCAGCGAAGGGTCCGGGGTCGTCGCCCCGCGCCACCGCCGCGTCGACGGCGTCCGCCGCCGCTCGCGCCTGGTCAACATCGAGGTGCACGAAGGCGTTGAGCCGCTCGTTGCCCTTGTCGATGGCGTCGAGGCACTCGTCGAGCACCTCCATCGCCTTCTGCTCGCCCCGCCGCACCGCTTCCGCAACCTCGATGACGGTCCTCATGGGTGCAAACCGTAGGGCGCCAGCTTGGCCGCCGCGTTGGGGAACACCGCGCTGAGCGCCGCGAACAGGTCGGCCGGTCTGGCCACGCGGTAGGCGTGCTGGCTGACGTAGAGACGCAGCGCGCAGTCGACCAGGTTGGGGTCGCCGAGGGTCAGCAGCGCCTTCACCGTCTGGGCGTAGACGGTCCAGTAGTAGATCGACTGCCGGCTGGCGAAGTACGTCATCGGCTCGCCCGCGTGGCCGGCGCCGCCGGCTGGGATGGTGCGGTCGCGGAAGTACGACTCCACGTGCTCGGCCCGGGCCTCGGCCCAGCTGGCCAGGCCCTCGTCGAGCCACGGGTCGCGGCCCTGGTCGTCGGCGACGAGGCCGTAGAACCACTGGTGGCCGAGCTCGTGGCTGGTCGTGCGGCCGATCGTGTTCGGCCCTTGCATCACGTGCATCGGGTACTCGATGCCACCGCTGAGTGACGGCGTCAGCGCCAGCGTGTAGCTGGGCCACGGGAACGGCCCGAAGCGGG
>JAFATL010000078.1 GCA_019243975.1 Actinomycetota bacterium
CCCCCCTCTACGAACTCGCCACACTTGACCGCGTATACGCGGTCAGATCGGGCGAGTTCGCTGGGGGACGGGGCCGAGACCGGGCAATAATGCGCGCATGGCGACTGAAGACGTGCGCACCGAGTTCAAGGCATGGGCGGAGGAGAACTGGGACCCCGACCTGACGATGGCCGAGTGGTGGAAGCGCATGGCCGACGCGCAGTGGACGGCGCCGCACTGGCCCGAGCCGTACGGCAAAGGCCTGTCGCCCCAGGACGCGGCTGCAGTGCGCGAAGTGCTGGGCGAGATCGGCGCACCCGGGCCGCCCGCTGGTCTGGGTTACATGCTGGCGGGGCCGACGATCATCGCCCACGGGAACGACGAGCAGAAGGCTCGCTATCTGCCCGGCATCCTCAGCGGACAGGTGGCGTGGTGTCAGCTCTTCAGCGAGCCCGGTGCCGGCTCCGACCTCGCCAGCCTGCAGTGCAAGGCCGTCAAGGACGGCGAGGAGTGGATCGTCAACGGGCAGAAGGTGTGGACCTCGGGCGGCATGCAGGCCGACCTCGGCATGCTGCTGGCCCGCACCAACCCTGACGCACCTAAGCACAAGGGCATCTCGTACTTCGCCATCGAGATGGACCAGCCGGGTGTCGAGGTTCGTCCGCTGCGCGAGATGACCGGCCGGGCGCTGTTCAACGAAGTCTTCTTCAGCGACGCTCGCGTCAACGACGACGCGCTCATCGGGGGCCTCAACGAAGGTTGGGGCGGCGCCCTGACGACACTCGCCAACGAGCGCGTCGGCCTCGGTGGCGGGGCCGGCGGTGGCGCGGTGGGCGTTGCGCCCGGACGCAAGGGCGGCAACCTCGACAAGCGCGCCGGCGACGTCGGCGCACGCTCCACGCGCGGTCAGTCGGGCACGGCCGCGGCCATGGGTGCGCGCGGGGCGAAGATGCTGCTGAAGCTGGCCAAGGACATGGGTCGCAACAACGACCCGATCATCCGCCAGAAGCTGGCCGAGCTGTACTCACTCGACGAGATCAGCCGATTCACCCAGCTGCGGGCCAAGAGCGCCATCGCGGCCGGCGGCCGTCCCGGCCCCGAGGCATCCACCGGCAAGCTCACGATCTCCAACATCACCCGCCGCAGCCGCGACCTCGGCCTGCAGATCCTCGGCGCCATGGGCATGCTCACCGGCGCTGATGCGCCGCTCAACGGCATGGTCCAGGAGATGGCGATCTTCAGCCCGGCCGTGTCGATCTACGGCGGGTCCGACGAGGTGCAGCACAACATCATCGGCGAGCGTGTCCTCGGCTTGCCCAAGGAGCCCGGCTCCGACAAGGACGTCCCCTTCCGCGACCTCAAGGTCGGCACCCAGCGGTAACGGCTACGAACTCGCCACACTTGACCGCGTAGTCGCGGTCAGACCGGGCGAGTTCGTGGTTTAGGCCGCGACAAGCCCGAGCTTCATGCACAGAGCGGCGATGAACAGCTCGGGTTCGTTGGTCAGCTGCCACCAATTGACCCGCAGGATGTCGAACCCGGCTGCGGTCAGGAGCAGCGTGCGGCGCTGATCCGACAGGATCACCGACGTGAACTTGTGGAAGCGCTTGCTGTCGGCTTCGAGGACGAGCGGCGGCCTCGACCAGTCGAACAGGAAGTCCATTCTCCCAATCGGCGCTGTCGTGCCGCCGACCGTGGCCTGCCGGCGCGGCAAGACAATGCCGGCCGCGTCGATGACCGACTCCAGCAGATCCTCGAGCTCGCTCTCGGTCGGGACATAGCCCTCGCCCTTCGTCGACAGCAGCTCTCGCATCGCAGCCGAGCCCCACCGGCCACGCTTGGCGGTCTCGGCGAACATCACTTCCATCGTGCCGAGGGTCGCCAGATCAGCGCTGAGAATGTCATTGAAGACACGAAGCAGGCGCTCAGGCTCGAGGCGAGGAGCGAGATCGAACAGCGTCCGCTCCGAGGTGGTGGTCGGGATGTTCTGGACAGGAGTGATGTGGTGCTCCGGCAGGTAGAGCGACTCGTGCAGGCCGGGTCGCTGCCCCTTGCGGCTCTGTTTCCACGGTCGACTCACGTGAATGAGGCCGCCCCGGTGGAAGCCCCGGACGTTGCGGATGGCTGCTGCGGTGTAGAGCGACGCGCCCGCGCCCGGCCCCGCCCCGAGCACGCGCGCCATCACGTCCCGCTCCCACGACGGCGGGCAGCCTCTGACGCCGTACACCTCCCGCAGGACCACCTCCAGCCGACCAGACCGGATCTCGTTGTCGAGCCGCGACACCGGGACTCCGAGACCGAGAACCTGGTCGCGGCTCACCAGCGCGTACTGCCTCTTTGCCAAGTCGTAGACGCGTTCCATGCCCGTAAAGGGTCCCAGGAGGGTGAGACAAGAACGCGGGCCGCTCCATACGCGACGAACTCGCCCGATCTGACCGCGTATACGCGGTCAAGTGTGGCGAGTTCGTAGAGGGGATGGGGCGAAACACCCGTATCGGGTGTTTCGCCCTGCCCTTACTCGGTGGCGATGGCGGCGAGGACGTCGAGGCGGCTGGCGCGCCGCGCCGGGCCGATGGCGGCGATGACGCCGATGAAGCCGGCGGCGACGGTGTAGAAGACGAGCTGGCCGCCGGGGATGCGGAGTTGGGTGATGCCTTGGTCGTGGACGGCGCGGACCATGAGCCAGCCGAAGAACACGCCGATGACGATGCCGAGCAGCGCACCGAAGAGGGCGATGATCACCGACTCCCACCGCACGGTCGTGCGCATCTGGCGCCTGGTCATGCCGACGGCGCGCAGCAGGCCCAGCTCACGCGTGCGCTCGTAGATCGACAGCGCCAGCGTGTTGTAGATGCCGAACACGGCGATGATGATCGACAGCGCCAGCATCACCCGCACGAACCCGAGCAGCGGGTCGATCTGGCCGCTCTGTGCCTTGGCGAACTCGGTCAGGTCCTGCACCTTCGCCGTCGGGTAGTCGGCGGTGGCGCGGTTCAACGCCGCGCGCGCCGCGCTGGCGGACGCACCCGACGCCTTGTTCACGAAGATGGTCTGGTCGAACTGCGGCGTCACGTTCTGCTCGAACACCGGCAGGCCGACGACGTATCGACTGACCAAGTCGGTCTTGTCGTACGTGGCCACCAGCTTGAGCTGTTGCGCGCCGGTCTGGGCGAAGGTCACCGGGATCATCTGGCCCAGCTTCCAGCCCTTCCCCTCGGCCGTGCTCCGCTTGACCGCGATCGAGTGCGCGTCGAGGTCGCCCAGGCTGCCGGACCGCAGCTCGATGTCGGCGATCTTGTCGAAGCTCTTGCCGTCGATGCCGGTGAGGATGGCCCGCCCGCCGTTGACGGTCGCAGGCGAGAACCGCAGCGGCGCCACGTCGGCGACCTCCGGCTGCTCCTTCAGCTTCGACTCGATGGCCGGGCTCAGCCCGCCGAAGTCGCTTCCGCCCGCCACGACGAAGTCGCCGTGGAACTGCTTCTTGATCGTGTCGTCCAGCGACGCCTTGGCCGACGCCGCGAAGATGCCGATGAACGCCACCAACCCCACGCCGATCATCAGCGCCGACGCGGTGGCGGCGGTGCGGCGCGGGTTGCGCAGCGCGTTCTCGCGCGCCAGCGAGCCCGCCATTCCTCGCAACCGCGGCAGCGGCGCGCCGACCACTCGGGTGACCGGCACGGCGATCGTCGGCCCCAGCACGGCGACGGCGATGAACACGAGCACGACGCCCGCACCCACCGTCAACACCACGCTGCCCGGGTGGCCGAACAACCCCTCGAGGATGAGGAACACGCCCACCGCCAGCATCGCCAAGCCCACGATGAGGCGGCGGCGTAGTCCCGTGGTGGTCTCCATCGACGTGTCGCGCATCATCTGCACCGGCGACACCCCCGTCGCCCGCCGGGCCGGACCCAGCGACGACAGCACACTGATCACGACGCCCACGAAGAACGCCGAGATGATCGGCCGGGGCGTGATGATCAGACCCGTCGCCGGCACGCCGAAGCCGATGGCGTTCAACAGCGCCTTGAGCCCGACCGACAGCGCGATGCCGGCGACCAGGCCCAGCACGGCCGCGATCACGCCCACCACCACCGACTCGACCAGCACCGACCACATCACCTGTCGGCGGGTGGCGCCGATCGCCCGCAACAACGCCACCTCACGGCCGCGTTGCGCCACGAGGATCGAGAAGGTGTTGTGGATGATGAACGACCCCACCAGCACCGCGATCAGCGCGAACACGAGCATGAACGTGCTGAAGAAGCTGATGCCCTTCTGGATGTCGTTCTGCTGCTCCTTGGTGATCGCCTTGCCGGTGAGCACCTCGATGCCCGGCGGCATCACCTTGGCCACGTTGGCCCGCACCTGCGCCTGTGACACGCCGTCCTGGGCGAGCACTGCGATGGCGTCGAACTGACCCGGCTGGCCCACGTACTTCTGCGCGGTACGGGTGGTGAACATGGCGAACGACGCACCGAGCGGACTGTCGGCCTTGCCGAACTTGGCGATGCCGGCGATGCGGAACGACTGCGTCGGCCCCGAGAACACGAACTTGGTGGTGTCGCCGACCTGGAGCTTGCCCTTCTTGGCCGACCCCTTGTCGATGACGACGTCGTTGTCGGACTGGGGCGCTGTGCCGTCGACGACGTGGAACGGGTTGAGCGCGGCGGTCTCGTCCCAGTTGGTGCCGAACGTGGGCGCACCCCGCCCCGGGTTGCCGAGCGCTTTGCCGTCCTTGCCGACGATCTGGGTGTACCCCATGACCCGGCCCTCGGCCACCTTGACGCCTTCGACGCGCGCGACCGTCGGCAACAGCGACTCCGCCACCGTGGCCCGCGACTCGAAGCCGCCGCCGGGGCCGTTGCCGCCCGACACCTTGGCTGCGCTGCGCACGTACGCGTCGGTGCCTGCGAACACGCTGCCGAACAGGTCCTTGAACGACTTCCCGACGGTGTCGGTGAGCACCATCGTCCCGCACATGAACGCCACGCCGAGCAGCACGGCGAGCGACGTGCGCACGAGCCGGCCTTTGCGGCCGAGGAGTGAAGCGATCGTCGTCTTGAACACGAGCGGCCCTAGTCGCCGATCCGCTTCATGCGGTCGAGCAGCTTGCGGGGCGTCGGCTTGTCGACCGAGTCGACCACCTGACCGTCGTTGAGGAAGACCACGGTGTTGGCGTAGCTGGCCGCCACCGGGTCGTGGCTCACCATCACGATCGTCTGGCCCAGCTCCTCCACCGCTTCCTTCATGAAGCCGAGGATCTCGGACCCGCCCTTGGAGTCGAGGTTCCCGGTCGGTTCGTCGGCGAACACGATGTCGGGCTTGCCGGCCAACGCGCGCGCTACGGCGACGCGCTGCTGTTGACCGCCCGACAACTCGCTGGGCCGGTGGTTGAGCCGGTCGCGCAGGCGAACGGTATCGATGATCTTGTCGAGCCACGTGCCGTCCATCTCGCCGCCGGCCAACGTGCGGGGCAGCGTGATGTTCTCGATGGCCGTCAGCGTCGGGACCAGGTTGTAGGCCTGGAACACGAAACCGAGGCGGTCGCGCCGCAGCACGGTCAACGCGTCGTCGTCGAGCTTGGTCAGGTCCTGGTCGCCGACGAACACCTGCCCCGAGGTCAGCGTGTCGAGCCCCGCCTGGCAGTGCATGAGAGTGGACTTGCCCGAGCCGGACGGTCCCATGATGGCGGTGAAGGCGCCTTGGGCGAACTCGATGGTGAGCTTGTCGAGGGCGGTCACCGCTGTCTCGCCCCGTCCGTAGACCTTGGTGGCGTCGAGGGCGCGGGCCGCGATTCGTTGAGCCATGTCGTGCAGGTTAGGAGCAGGAACATGGCAGGTATCCGTCGAATACCGCACACGTGGCCGATGTCACGCTGCACGCAGCCGTCGCACTCCTCGTCGACAGCTCGTACGACGCCATGGAGCGGGTTCGTACCGAGTTCGTCGAGGCCTACGGCGTGGGCGTGTGGCCGCCCCGGGCCCGGGTGCTGTTCGACCGCCTGCGCGTCGCTGCCGAGGCCATGGAGTCGGTCGAGGAGTGGCTGTCCGTCGTCTACGACGACGAGTCCGTCGAAGAGGACTGACGCCCCAAGACCAGCAGCAGCCGGCTCTCACCTGCGAGCCGACGGCGGCGCTGCAAGACCGCCAGCCCGCTGCCAGCGGCAGCATCTGCCAGTTCACCTGCCGTCCACATCCGTAACCCCAGTTCGTCACGAAACGCCAGCACTCGGCCGTCGGGCTGGCGCACCCGCACCGTGAGGACGCGGGGAGAAAACCGCACGTCGAACCGGGTGCCGTCCCGCGTGAGGCGCCACCGGTCGCGGGTCGTGTCGTCGCCCGGTTGGCTGGCCTCCACCACGTAGCGGCCGCCGGCCGCGAGGTGGTGGGCGACGCACGCGAAGTGGGCCCGCAGGGCGTCTTCGGATGAGAGATGGCCGACGGCGCCCGCCATGAGCAGGATCAGCCCGAACCGCCCGCCCAGAGAGAAGCCGGTCATGTCGCCGACTTGTGCGTCGAGGGGCACGCCGGCCTCACGGGCGCGCCGGGCGGCGTGGCGGACCATGGCGGGCGACAGGTCGAGGGCGGTCACGTCCACGCCTCGCCGGGCCAACTCGATCCCGTGAGCACCAGGTCCTGCTGCCAGCTCGAGTGCGCGCGCCGGCACCTCGCCCGTCCACCGCACGATGGCGTCGACTTCGGATGGGATGTCGCGAAATGAGAACGCGGCCTCGTACAGGTCGGGGCGGCTGTAGATGCTCGGCACAGCCCCCTCCAAGATAGTTCGAGGGCTGAACTAATATGGGGACGTG
>JAFATL010000713.1 GCA_019243975.1 Actinomycetota bacterium
GCTGGTGACGATGCCGACGTCGGCCCGCAGATCGAGGAACGTGCCGTCGCTCTCATCGGCTTCCACGACGAGCCACTCGCCGGTGCCCCACACCGCACCGCTGCCGATCTCGTTGACCTCGCCGCCGACGATGAACGACGGCGACAGGCCCGCTTCCACGAGCACGAGGGCGAGCATCGACGAGGTCGTGGTCTTGCCGTGGGTGCCCGCCACCGCGGCTGTGCGGCGCGTGGCCGTGATGGCCGCCAGCACGCTCGCCCGGCTGTAGCGCGGGATACCGCGCTCGTCGGCGGCGACCAGTTCGGGGTTGGTGGGCGGGATCGCAGTCGAGAACGTGACCACGTCGACGTCGCCCACGTTGGCGGCGCCGTGGCCCACGGTCACGACCACGCCGGCGGCGGTCAGCCGGTCAAGGCCGGGTGATGCTTTGAGGTCGCTGCCGGTGACGGTGTGACCCATGGCCGCCAGCACGCTGGCGATGGCGCTCATGCCCGCCCCGCCGATACCGACGATGTGAATGCGCTGCGGGCGCGCCAGGTCGAGCTCGGGCGCCGCCGCCATCACGCGCTCTGGCGGGCGACGTTGAGCAGCACGCCCATCGCCGCCATGGTGATGACGAGCGACGAGCCACCGAACGACACGAACGGGAGCGGCACGCCGGTGATCGGGAGCATGCCGATGACCGCGCCGATGTTGATGATCGCCTGCACCACCACCCAGGCGGTGACGCCCGACGCCACCAGCATCCCGAAGCGATCGGGGGCGCGCGTGGCCGTACGCACGCCGAACACGGCCAGCGCCGCGAACAGGGCGACGACGATGATCGCGCCGGCCAGACCGAGCTCCTCGCCGATGATGGCGAAGATGAAGTCGGTGTGGGCGTTGGGGAGGAAGCCCCACTTGGCCCGGCTCGCGCCCAGCCCCACGCCGAACAGGCCGCCGCTGCCGAGCCCGACCAGGCTCTGGGCCAGCTGGTACCCGTTCTTGTGGTAGTCGCCGAACGGGTCGCGGAACGACAGCATGCGGGCCCACCGATAGGGCTCGAGGCGTGCCAGCAGCAGCGCCGCCCCGACCGCACCGGCACCCACCTTGCCCAACATGGCGCCGGGCACCCCGCCGACGAACAGCAGCGTCAGCACGATCGTGGCCAACACCAGCGTGGTGCCCATGTCGGGCTGCGCCATCACGAGCAGGGCGATCAAGCCGAACATGAGCAGCACCGGCTTCACCACCGCCCGGCCCTCGCCCACCTGGTCGGCCCGCCGGGTGAGCAGGTCGGCCACCACCAGCAGCAGGCCCAGCTTGGCCAGCTCCGACGGCTGCAGCGAGAGCGGGCCGAGGCGGAACCAGCGGCTGGAGCCGTAGACGTTGGTGCCGATGCCCGGCACGACCACCAAAACCAGCAGCGCGATCGTGCCCAGCAGCAGCGGGAGGCCGAAGCGGCGCCAGCGCCGGTAGTCGACGCGGATGCCGAGCAGCAGGGCGATCGCCCCCAGGGCGACCCACATGAGCTCGCGCTCGAAGATCACCCACGACGAGCCGTACGCCTTGAGGGCGTTGACGGACGATGCCGACAGCACCATCACCACGCCGATGACGTTGAGCACCACCACGAGGGCCAGGACGGGCCCGAACGTGGAACCGCCCTTGCCGGCCGCCGCTGCCGCGTCAGAGCTGCTGCGCGGCCGCGGTGTGCGCGTGGCCGTCACGACGCGCCGCCCGCCCCGACCAGCTCGTGAACCACGCGCACGAAGTCGTCGCCCCGCTCGGCGTAGTTGCGGTACCAGTCGAACGAGGCGCAGCCAGGCGACAGCAGGACCACGTCGCCAGCCTGGGCCAGACGGCGCGCCGCGCTCACCGCGTCGCGCATCGACGCGGCGCGCGTCACCGGGCGCACGCCCGCGAACGCGGCCTCGACCTCGCCCGACGCGTCGCCGATGGCCACGACCGCGCGCACGTGGTCGGCGGTGTCGGCGAGCGGTGCGAGCGAGAGACCTTTGTTCTTGCCGCCCGCGATCAACACGACGGAATCGAAGCCGCGCGCGGCCGCCACGACCGATGCAGGGGTCGTCGCCTTCGAATCGTCGTAGTACTTCACCCCACCAGCGTCGCTTACCAGCTGCACGCGGTGGGGGAGCCCCGCGAAATTCTTCAGAACGGCGCGGCACGCGTCGAGGTCGGCGCCCGCGGCGACCGACGCGGCGACGGCGGCGAGATCGTTGGCGATGTCGTGCGGCAGTGACCGCGGCAGCTGCGCGACCGGCAGGATCGGCTCGCCCGTGGGCGTGGTGAGCGCGCCATTTTCGACGTGCCAGTCCCCCGCGTCGATGCCGAACGTCTGCACCCGGCCACGCGCAGCGCGTGCCGCGTTCATCACCGCTTCATCCTCGGCGTTGGCGATGGCGACGTCGTCGCCTGCCTGGTTGCGCCAGATGCGCTCCTTCGCCGCGGCGTAGTGCTCGAACGTCGGGTGCCAGTCGAGGTGGTCGGCGGTCACGTTGAGCCACACGGCCACCTGTGGGTGGAACGTGTCGGTGTGCTGCAACTGGAACGACGACACCTCGGCCACGATGACCTCGGCGTCCGACTCGACCGCTTCCACCAGCGGCAGGCCGATGTTGCCCGCCGCCACCGCCCGGCGGCCCGACGCCTCGAGCATGTCGGTGATCAGGGTCGTCACGGTGGTCTTCCCGTTGGTACCGGTCACTGCCACGATCGGCACCGTGGTGGCCCGTGCCGCCAGCTCGATCTCGTTGACGACGGGCACATCGGCCGCCGCCGCCAGCTCGTACACCGGGTGGGCGTTCGGCACGCCCGGGCTCGGCACCACCAGGTCGGCGGCCACCACCAGGGCGCGGAGCGCGTCGGCGTCCGGGGCGCGCACGAGTTCGACCCCCTCCGGCAGCCGCGCCATCCGCTCGTCGGTACCGGCGCCCGGGTTGTCCTCGACGACGGTGACGCGCACGTCGCGGGCGCGCAGGTGACGGGCCACCGCCTCCCCCGTCACGCCCATGCCGACCACGAGGGCGGACCTCAATCGAGACCGCCGATGTGGATGAAGTCGGCGTAGAAGATGCCGATGGCGAGGGCGGTGCACAGGCCGGAGAGGATCCA
>JAFATL010000126.1 GCA_019243975.1 Actinomycetota bacterium
GTCGCCGGCTTCGGCGTGCTGGCGGTGGCCGGCCGCCTGTTCGCCATCAAGGAGCTGTTCCTGCTGGCGGCCGCGTCCGCCGGCATCGTCGTGGGGTCGCTGGCCTACGTGCGCCTCACCCGATTCGAGCTGCAGGCCACCCGCGAGCTGCACCCGGCGCGCGTGCAAGCCGGGGGCTCGAGCCGCGTGGAGTTGGCGGTGCGCAACCTGTCGTTCCGCACGTCGCCGCTGATCACGGCGCGCGATCCCTTCGACAAGGGCCGCCGGTGGGCACGCTTCCTCCTGTCGCCGTTGGCGTCCGGCGAGACCGCCCACGCCGCCTACCGGCTGCCCACCGACGAGCGCGGCGTGTTCGACCTGGGGCCCTTGCAGCTGATCTTCGCCGACCCCCTCGGCGTGGCGGCCCGCTCGGTCGTGGCCGCCGACGCCACCAAGCTCACCGTGTACCCGCGGGTCGACAACATCCAGCCGATGCCGCGCACGCTCGGCTACGACCCCCAGGCGGGCGCCGACCAGCCCAACGCGCTGGGCCGCACCGGTGAGGACTTCTACGCCCTGCGACCCTACGAGCTGGGTGACGACCTCCGCCGGGTGCACTGGAAGTCGAGCGCCAAGGTCGACGAGCTCATGATCCGCCAGGACGAGATGCCGTGGGAGG
This sequence comes from Actinomycetota bacterium, assembly GCA_019243975.1. Lineage (GTDB taxonomy): Bacteria > Actinomycetota > Acidimicrobiia > Acidimicrobiales > JAFATL01 > JAFATL01. Next base: position 659 of record JAFATL010000126.1, read on the forward strand.
GCCGCACCACCGTCGTGCTCGACCTGCGCCGGGGCGTGCACACACCGGCGTCGCTCGAGTTGGCCGTGTCGGCGGCCGCCAGCATCGTGAGCGCGGCGTGGCGCCGTAAAGGCCAGCTGCGCCTGCTGACGACGGGCGGGGTCGACTCCGGATTCGGCAGCGGTCATGCCCACACCGACGCCATCCTCGAGCACCTGGCGTCGGCTCAGCTCGAGCGCAAGGGTGACCTCACGGCGATGCTGGCCGAGCTGCGCCGCGAGGGGAACGGCGGGTCGCTGGCGGTCGTCACCACCGCAGCTGCCTCCGACGCCGACCTCCAGGCGATCGCCCGCCTGGGCCGGCGCTTCGGCGGCGTCGCCCTGGTCCTGTTCGAACGGTCCTCGTTCGACCCCGGCGTGGGAGGCGTCGACGCTCGGCCTCGCAACACGCCGGCCGTCACCTATCCGGTCCGGGTCACGGCCGCGGCACCGTTCGCCGACGCCTGGGACCGCGCCCTGGCCGCGCGCGCGGGAGTGCGGGCACTGCCGTGAACACCGACCGCACCCTGCCCGCCACGATCGCGCTGGCCGCCCTCACCACCGTCGCCGTCCTGTGTCTCGGACGGTTGTTCGCCACCACGTCGTTCCTCGGCCCCGTGCTGGCCGCCGGCCTCGCTACCCACGCGCTGGCCTGGGCCACCCGCCGGCTCAATCTTCCGGCCGTGGTGTCGTACCTGTTGGCCGCCCTCGTGGTGGCGCTGGTCGTGGCGTGGCTGGTGCTGCCGGAAACGACTTCGTTCGGCATCCCCTTGATGGAGACGTTGCGAACGGCCGGACGCGACCTCAACCACGCAGCCAACGACTTCAAGAAGGTCGTCGCCCCGACACCGGTGACCGACGGGTTCGTCATCGCGTCGGTGATCGGCGTGGCGATCGTCGCGGCCATTGCCGACTGGGCGGCGTTCCGCATGCAGGCGACCTTCGAGGCCGTCATCCCGTCGTTCACCCTCTTCTTGTTCACCGCCGTGCTCGGTTCACCCCGGTACATGGCGCTGACGGTCGCGCTGTTCCTCGGCGCCGTCCTCCTGTTCGTCGTCGTCCATCAGGCCGAGCGGGCCAGCGCCACGACCGCGTGGTTCGCGGCGCAGTCGCGCACGGGCGGCCTGGCGGTAGCTCGGGGCGGTGCCGTCCTCGGCATCGTGGCAGTGGTCGCCGCTCTCGTCGTGGGCCCCCACATCCCCGGCGCGGGGCGGCCGCCGATCATCGCCTGGCGCAACACCGACCGCCCCGGGCCCGGCAACCGGTCGACCGTGAGCCCGCTCGTCGACATCCGGGGACGACTGGTCGACCGGTCGGTCGTCGAGGTGTTCACGGTGAAGAGCAGCAGCCGCGCCTACTGGCGGCTCACGTCACTCGACACCTTCGACGGCGACATCTGGTCGTCGAACGGGTCGTACCGCCCGGCCAAGGGCAACCTCCCGTCCGGCGTGGCCAGCCAAGCTCCGGCCAACAGCGTCGTGCAGGACTTCAGCGTCGAGGCGCTCGACTCCATCTGGCTCCCGGCCGCCTACGAGCCCGACCACGTCGACGGCGTCAAGCACGTCAGCTACAACGCCGACTCGGGCAGCCTCATCAGCGACGCCGACACGTCCAACGGCTTGTCGTACAAGGTGCAGTCCTCGGTGCCGCACCCGTCGGCCGCGCAGTTGGAGCGGGCGCCCTCGACCCTCCCCGTCGCCGTCAAGACGCGCTACACCGCGCTTCCCGCCATTCCCCAGCGCGTGCGCGCGACGGCCGAGCAGGCCATCGGCACCGCCCGCACGCCGTATGCGATGGCGCTCAACATCGAGAAGTTCTTCCGCAAGGGCGACTTCGTCTACGACCTGAACGTCAGCGCGGGGCACAGCGAGAACGCCATCGAACGCTTCCTTCGCACCAAGCGCGGCTACTGCGAACAGTTCGCCGGCACGTATGCGGTGCTGGCGCGCGCCGTGGGCCTGCCCACGCGCGTGGCGGTGGGGTTCACGCCCGGCGAGCTCGGGCCGGACGGGCTGTACCACGTGCGCGGTCTCAACGCCCACGCGTGGCCCGAGGTGTACATCGATGGCTACGGGTGGGTGGCGTTCGAGCCCACGCCCGGGCGCGGCATCCCGGGCGCCGAGGCCTACACCGGCGTGCCCGAGGCCCAGGCCAGCCCGACCAACCCGTCCACCGCCACCACGGTTGCGCCCCCCACCACGACGCCCGCCAACACCGGCAACACGCCGCGGGCCACGGTTCCGCAACGCGAGCAGGTCAAGACCAACACCGCCGCCAAGGCCCACCACCACACACCCGTCCTCGTCTACGTCGCCATCGCCGTGGTGGCCCTCGGACTGCTCACCTGGCTGGCCGGCGTTCCCCTGCTCAAACGGGCACGTCGGCGGCGTCGCGCAGCCGCCGCCCATTCCCCCGCCGACGTGGTGATGGCGGCGTGGGCCGACGCCCTCTCGACCTTGGGGCAGGCCGGCGCGCCCCGCCGGCCGTGGGAGACGCCCCATGAGTACGCCCGCCGCATCAACCAGCCTCCGCTCACGACGCTGGCGGGCGACGTCACCGCCGCCAGCTACAGCTCGGGCGAGCTGCCCCCCGACATCCCGCCCCGGGCCCGGTCCGCCGCCACCGAGATCGACGACGCCGTGCGGGCGCGCCTCTCGCGGCCGCAGAAGATCTGGTGGCAGCTCGATCCGCGACCGATCTGGCGAGAGCGGGAGCGGGTCGGCGCCGGCTCGAGCAGAACGCCCTAGCGCCTACCGCGAACGGCGGCGCTTACTCGTCGCGCTTGAAGCGCTCGCGGAAGCGACGCCGCTGGTCGCCCAGCGTGGTGCCCAGGTTGCCGAAGCGGATCGAGCGCTTGGCCTGCTGGAACGTCTCCCGGCTCAGGCGCCGGAAGTTGGTGGCGAACACGAGGGCGCTGCCCAACATGATGAGGAAGCCGATGGCGCCCAGCCAGAACATGTTGGCGAACTCTGTGAGCAGGATGACGAGCCCCACCACGAACACGAGGGCGGCCAGCTTGCAGTTGCGGCCCGCCTGGCGCGTGAGCGTGGCCGTGCTGACGTTGCGCGCGAACGCGGGATCGTGCTTGTAGAAGCTTCGCTCGATCTCGTCGAGGATTCGCTGCTCGTCCTCGGAAAGCGGCACTGGCTCTGCTTTACCCCTTCACGCCCGTGTCAGAGGGACCCATCTTCGCGCACGTGCCCAGTTACAACAACGCGACCGGGCGGGCGACGGGGGTCGGTGCCCCGCCGGCCGCCGCCGAGCGGTAGGCGGCCTCCGCCACCAGGTGCGCGGCCAGGGCCACCTCGAACCCGGGAGCGGGCGGCGTTCCCGCAGCTAGCGCCGTCAGAAACTCCTTGTCGGCAGCGGCGTAGGCCGCCAGGCCGGGGCGCCACGGCGCCGGCACCGCCAATTGCTCGACCCAGTTCGCGCCCGTCTGGGTAGGAATGATTTGCTCGCCGTCGTCCTGGACGAGGTGCACCGGGCCGGCCATGTCGTCGTCGAGCCAGACCAGGGCCCGCTCACAGAACACCTCGACCCGGCGGGTCGACGGTCGCGACATCACCTGGTGCCAGACACTGATCAGGCTGGACGTGGCACCCGAGGCGTGCTCGGCGGTGACGACGGCGACGTCCTCGATGCCATCGTGACCGGCGTAGTTGGCCGTGCGACAGGTGACCGACGCAATCGGGCCCAGCACCCAGGCCAGCACGTCGAGGTCGTGGATGGAGTGCTCGATGAGCGCGCCCCCGCCCGCGATGGCGACGTCGGCCCGCCAGTCCGAGCCGTACTGGCCCTGGTTCGGGAAGTACTGATCGTCGCGGAACACGATCGCCATGGGCCGGCCCGCGCTGGCGTGGTCGGTGGCCAGGCGCTGCAACGTCACAAAGGGTTCGGCCGCGCGGAGGACCAGGCCGACCTGGTGAGCCAGCCCGGCCTTCTCGACGCAATGCGTCATGGCCAGCACGTCGTCCACCGACGTCGCCAGCGGCTTCTCGCAGTAGACGGCCACGCCCGCATCCGCCGCCTGCTCGATGAGGGCGCGGTGGCTGCTCGTCGGCGTGCAGATCCAGACGGCATCGGCGCCGGCAATGGCGTCGGCCGGCTCGTCGGTGACGACGTCGGCGCCATGAGCCGCTGCAAACGACGCCGCCCGCTCGGCGTCGCGGTCCACCACGGCGACGACGCGGGCGTCGACCAACCCGCCGCCGATGAGACCTTTGAGGGCCCGCGAGTGGATGCCGCCGATGAAGCCGCAGCCGACGATGGCGATGCGAGTCGTCATCGGTCGTGATCATCCTCCGTCATTGCTCGCGCTGCTCCCGTGGCTCGGAACTGGGACCCCACTGTTGGGCCCCCATCCGCTTCACCCGCAAGCCGCTCTCCCCCAAGTTGGTCGCCGGTCCGACGGCCTCGTCGCCGAATCGGGCCCGAATGGCGTCAACGGCCGAGGAGGCATCGTCCCAGCCGGCGGCCTCGTCGAGGGTGAGCTGCCTGGCCGCGTCCTCGACGAGGTTCGACGCACTGACACCGAGCAGGCGCACACCGCTGCTGACGTCGACCTGGGCGAGGAGGTCGGAGGCCGCCTGCGCCAGCACCGGGCCGGTGTCGACGGGCGTGAGGAACGTGTGCGAGCGGGTGATGGTCGAGAAGTCGTGGAAGCGAACCTTGAGGGTCACGGTGCGCGCCGTGAGGTTGTGGTGGCGCAGGCGGGCGGCCACTGCATCGGCCATGCGCAGCGCCTCCTTGCGCAGGGGCTCCTGCTCGACGTGGTCGAAGGGATACGTCTCCTCGTGCCCGATCGACTTGGTCTCGCGCTCGGGCTCGACGGGGCGATCGTCGCGGGCCCACGCCAGGTTGTGCAGGTGGCGGCCCGCCGCCGAACCCAGCGCCGTGATCAAGGAGTCGAGCGGGACCCCCGCCAGCTCGCCGATCGTCGTGACGCCGAACCGGCTGAGGCGGCTGGCAGTGGCAGGGCCGACGCCCCACAAGGCGCGCACGGGAAGGGGGTGCAGGAACTCGAGCTCGGTGCCGGGCTCCACCACGTAGACACCCGCGCCCGGGATCGGTCCCTTCAACGACGCCGTCGGCTTGGCTTCCTCCGACGCCAGCTTGGCGAGCAGCTTGCACGTGGCCACCCCGACCGAGCACGACAACCGCATCTCGTCGTGCACCCGCGCCCGGATGGCGTCGCCGATGGCACGCCCGTCGCCGAACAAGCGGCGCGACCCCGATACGTCGAGGAACGCCTCGTCGAGGGCGATGCCCTCCACCAGCGGCGTGAACGACGTGAGGATCTCGTGCAGGCGCTTGCTGTACTCGCTGTAGAGGTCGTAGCGGCCGTGCACGAAAACGGCGTGCGGACACAGGCGCTTGGCCCGCAGCGACGGCATGGCCGAATGGATGCCGTAGGCGCGCGCTTCGTACGAGCACGAGGCAACGACCCCGCGAGCGCCGGAGCCGCCCACGATCACGGGTTTGCCGGCGAGCGTTGGATCGACGAGCACCTCCACGGCCGCGAAGAACGCGTCCATGTCGACGTGGAGGATGGTGCGGCTCAACCGAGGCGCGTGACCTTCATCTCGGCGCGGGCCGCGCCGTCGACGCGGTACTGGAACGCCCGCGACTCCGTCCACCGCTCGGCCAGCCACGCCGACAGCGGCTCGAGGATCATGATCTGGTTCGGGCCGACGTGGGCTTCGCAGTCGTCGATGGTGACGAAGCGGGCGTCGACGACGATGCCGTCAGGGTCGTCGGGTTGCAGCTCGCCTTCGAACGTCAGCGCCAGGTGCACCTCGACGCGCATGCGCCAGCCCATGTCCTCGGCCGTGGCCACCAGCTCCCAGAGCGGGCCCGCCCAGCTGGTGACGCGGATGCCCGTCTCCTCCTGGACCTCACGGGTGAGCCCATCGATGACCGACTCGCCCTCGTGCACCTCGATCACCCCGCCGGGGGGCGACCAGTCGAGGCTGCCGTCGCGCCGCCGGTTCTGCACGAGGAGCACGCCCTCCGGCCCCTCGACGACCGCACTGGCGACCAGCCACTCCCTCACCCGCCCATTCTGGCGGGTGATTCAGAGGACCGGGACGCTGATGCCACCCTCGCCGGCCACTTCGGGGGCGCCCGTCGTCGTCTCCGCCGGCACGGTGAGGTGGGCGGTCGTCCGCAGCGGCGTTTCCTTCAGCAGGAAGGTCACGAGGAACGCGATCGCGACCAGCGGGACGCCGACGAGGAAGGTGACGTGGATCGACCGGGCCAGCGCCTCGATGACCGCGTGCTGCACGTTGGGCGGCAGCCGGCGGATGGCTTGCGGGCTGGCCGTCAGCGTGCGCTGGTCGACGCCGAGCGCCGCGCCCGGGGGTAGCAACCGGGGCAGGTGGTACGCCAGCCGGTTGTTGAGGATGGCGCCGAAGGCGGCCACCCCGAACGACGAACCCATCGAGCGACTGAACGTCTCGACGCCCGTGGCGGTGCCCAGGTCGCGGTGCTCGACCGCGTTCTGCACGGCCAGGACCATGACCTGGATGATGGCGCCCATCCCCGCGCCGAGGATCACCATGTAGAAGGCCGACAGCAGTCGGCTGGTGCCGACACCCATGGTCGACAACAGGTAGAGGCCGAACGCCATGACGGCGGACCCCACCACGGGGAAGATCTTGTAGCGCCCCGTGCGGGTGATCACCCAGCCCGACCAGATCGACACCCCCATCACGCCGACCATGAGCGGAAGGATCAGCAAGCCCGAGTTGGTGGCGCTGGCCCCGCCGACGGTCTGCAGATAGAGCGGCAGGAACACGATGGCGCCGAACATGGCGAACCCGACGAGGAACTCGAGCGACGTCGCCACGCTGAACACGGGATTGCGCCACAGCCGCAACGGGATCAGCGGTTCGGGCACCTGCCCTTCCACCACGAGGAACAACGCCAGACACACGAAGCCGAACAGGGCGAGGCCGATGATGTACGAGGAACCCCACGGGTACTCGTCGCCGCCCCACACCGTCACCAGGATCAGCGAGGTGGCGGCCGCCATGATCAGCGACGCGCCCCAGTAATCGATCTTGTGCTCGATGCGCCGGTACGGCAGGTCGAGCACGATCGACGTGACGACCAGCGCCATCGCTGCGACCGGCACGTTGATGTAGAAGATCCACCGCCAGCTGGCGTGGTCGACGATGAAGCCGCCGATGAGCGGCCCGACCACGCTGGAGAACGCGAACACCGCGCCCAGGTAGCCCTGGTACTTGCCCCGCTCGCGCGGCGACACGATGTCGCCGATGATCGCTTGCGCCGTCGCCATCAACCCGCCGCCGCCCGCACCTTGAATGGCGCGGAACGCGATCAGCATCGGCATCGACGTCGCCAACCCCGACAGCACCGAGCCGGTGATGAACACCACGATCGCCAGCTGGAAGATGCGCTTGCGGCCGTAGAGGTCGCTGATCTTTCCGTACAGCGGCACCGAGATCGTCGACGTGAGCAGGTACGCGGTCACGACCCACGACAGGTGGCGGAGGCCACCGAGATGGCCCACGATCGTCGGCAGGGCCGTGGCCACGATCGTCTGGTCGAGCGACGCCAGCAGCATGCCGGCCATCAACCCGATGAACACCACCATGATCTGGCGATGGGTGAGGTTGGAGCCGGACTCCTGCGGCGACCCCTCGAGGAGGACGGCGTCGCTCACTTGGTGACGCCCTCGAGGACGAGGTCGACGATCTTGTCGGCCAGGCCCCGCGAGATCGGCGCGCCGGTGATCAGCACCCGGTGGTAGATCGGCGCACTGAGGAGGTCGATGACGAGCTCGTGGTCCAGACCGGCGCGCAGCTCGCCCCGGCGCTCGGCCCGCTCGATCATTTCGATGAACGCGGCGCGGCGGGGGGCGATGAGCGTGGTGCGGATCGCGTCGGCCAGCTCGGGGTTGCGCCCGATCTCGCCGACGAGCCCGGCCATGACCGGCCCCGAGGTCGTCTCGCGCATCGTCTCGACCATCTGGCGCAACCAGGCCCGGCAGTCGCCGCGAAGGTCGCCGGTATCGGGCAGCGGGCGCTCCTCCGACTCGACCGAGAGCACGTCGACGACCAAGTCGACCTTCGATCGCCACCGCCGATACAACGTGGCGGTGGAGACGCCGGCACTGGACGCCACGCCCGACATCGTCAGGTTGGCGTAGCCCTCCTCGGCCAGGAGGTCGATGGTCGCCTGGCGGATGGCGGCGTCGGCCTCGGCGCTGCGGGGTCGGCCGGGGCGAGACGGAACTGCGGTGGCAGCTGCAGTCATGGCAACTCCCTACAAAAACGAACAGATGTCGTTTCGAAATTATGACGCCGGCGCCGGGCCTTCCGCAAGCATTCGTTGGTGATCTGGGGCGCTGATGTTGCCGCCGCTCACGATCGCCGACCCGCTGCCCCGCTGCCGGTACGCGGCCGGCGAGGACGGCCGCGGTAGCGATGGCGCCGCTGGGCTCGGCGACGGTGTCGAGGTGTTCGGCGAGGAAGCGCATGGCCTCCACGATCTCCGCGTCGGGAACGAGCACGACGTCGTCGACCCGCGCCCGCATGACCTCGAACGGGAACGCGCCGGGCGTCGTCAGGCGCTGGCCGTCGGCGATGGTGCGGGGCGGGTCGATCGTCAGTCGCGTCCCCGCCGCCAGCGACTGCTTGTTCACCCCCGAGGCCGCCGGCTCGGTGCCGATCACCGCGATCCCGGGCGCCAGTGCCTTGGCCACGGTGGCGTAGCCGGCCATCCCTCCCCCGCCTCCGACCGGCGCCACCAGCACGTCGAGGTCGCCGACCTCCTCGAACAACTCGAGGGCGGCCGTGCCGGCACCGGCGGAGATACGGCGGTCGTCGTGCGAGCTGACGAGGGTCATGCCCGCGTCGACGAACGGCCGCACGGCGTCGTCGCGCGTCTGGGTAAAGCGATCGAAGGTGACGACGCGGGCGCCGTACCCCTTCGTGGCCTCGACTTTCACCGGCGGGGCGTCGTCCGGCATCACGACGGTGACCGAGGCGCCCAGCAACTGCCCAGCCAGCGCCAGCGCTTGCGCGTGGTTACCCGACGAGACCGTGCATACCCCGGCCACCCGCTCGTCCTCGGTCAGCGCCGCCAACGTGTTGTACGCACCACGGAACTTGAACGCCCCCGCCCGCTGCTGGTTCTCCGCCTTGAAGAACACCTCTGCCCCCAGGGCCGCGTCCAGCACCTCCGACCGCAGCACGGGCGTGCGCACGGCCACGCCCTCGAGCACACGAGCCGCCTCGCGTACCTCGTCGAGCGTCAACAGGCCGGCGGTCATGACGCCCGAGGCATAGCACCTCCGAAGTGGTAGGACGGAGGTATGCGCTTCGCCATCAAGACCTCGCCCCAGCACACGACGTA
>JAFATL010000366.1 GCA_019243975.1 Actinomycetota bacterium
CGCGGTGTCGAGCAACGTGGCGTGCACCCACAGCAGGTTGGCCGGGTCGTTGGCCTGGTACGCGGGCCCGGTCACGAAGTCGTGGATCCACCGGATGCGCCGGCCCACGCCTTCGGCCAGCGACGGCTCCCCGCACACCATCGTGTAGGTCGCCTCCAACGTCCCTTGCAGGCGCTTGAACGGGTTGCTCTGGAAGTCGCTGTGCTCGTGCACACCGGCGGCCACGTGCGGGTGGGCCAGCTGCAACAGCAAGGCCCGGCCCGCGCCGAGCAGGATCACCGGCTCCTCGTTGACGCGCCGGATGACAGCGGAGGGCGGGAACATCGCAGCCACGGTGCCCGCCAGTCTGGCGCGCGCTGGCTAGCGGCGGCGCTTGGCGCCGCGCACCAGCACCCGCTGGTAGAGCCCCGCCGGAAGGCGCGAGATGACGTCGATGAACTTGGCGTCGGGACCGATGAGGGCGCGCCGCTTGTTCTGCTCGACGGCGGCGAGGATCTGGCGAGCCGCCTTCTCGGGCGACGTCATGGCCACCTTGTCGAAGTCGGCGCCGACCTGCTCGAGCTCGCCGGCCATGGGCGCCACGCTCGGGTCCATGCGGGCGTTGCGGGCGATGTTGGTCTTGATGCCGCCCGGGTGCACGGTGGTGCACGACACGCCAGCCCGGTCCATCTCCAGCTCCATGCGCAGCGCGTCGGTGAAGCCGCGCACGCCGAACTTGGCCGCGTTGTAGGCCGACTGCGTCGGCACGCTGATGAGGCCGAACACACTGGAGATGTTGACGATGTGGCCGTCGCGGGTGGCCTTGAGGTGCGGCAGGAAGGCCTGGGTGCCGTGCACGACGCCCCAGAAGTTGATGTTCATCAACCAGCTGAAGTCCTCGTACGACATCGCCTCGATGGTGGCGCCCAGCGCCACGCCCGCGTTGTTGAAGATGAGGTTGACCTTGCCGTGGTCGGCCACGACCTGGTCGGCCCACGCGAACACCGCGGCGCGGTCAGCGACGTCGACCCGCTGCGAGGTGACCTTCACGCCGTGGCCCTCGCACAGCGACACCGTCTCGGCCAGGCCGACTTCGTCCACGTCCGACAGGGCCAGGTGGGTGCCCCGGCCGGCCAGGTTCTTGGCCAGGGCCCGGCCGATGCCAGACCCCGCCCCCGTGATCGCCGCGACCCGCCCCTGGAAGTCCTTCACGTTCGTGCGCTCCTTTGCCGTGTCAGACCGCGGCTGCGGCTGCGGTCAGTTCCGGCTGCGAGGCCGGCGCCGGGTTGGTGAACTCCATGGCCTCGTCGTGGATGCCCTTGATGCGCAGGGCCCGGTAGTCCTTCAAGTAGCTCTGGTGCACCTGCCACGGGAAGCGCGAGCCCTGCTTGGGGAACTTGTCGGCTGACCGGGTGATGTAGCCCGACGACAGGCCGAGCAGCGGCTTGGCCGTCACCGAGGAATCGCGGTTGACCGCCGTGCACTGGCGCAAACCGGTCTCCCGCATGTGGTTGAGCAGGCGGGTGACGTACTGGCACGTGAGGTCGCACTTCAACGTCCACGACGCGTTGGTGTAGCCCACCGCCAGGGCGAAGTTGGGCACGTCCTCGAGCATCATGCCCTTGTAGGTGAGCCGGTTGGGCAGGTCGACGGGACTGCCGTCGACCGTCATCTCGATGCCGCCGATGAACAGCAGCTCGAGCCCGGTCGCCGTCACCACGATGTCGGCCGGCAGCTCGGCGCCCGAGCCCAGGCGGATGCCGGTCTCGGTGAACGTGTTGACCGTGTCGGTGACGACCGACGCCGAACCGTCGGAGATGGCCTTGAACAGGTCGCCGTTGGGGACGAGGCAGAGGCGCTGGTCCCACGGGTTGTAACGGGGCGTGAAATGGGTGTCGATGTCGTAGCCCTTGGGCAACTGACGCTCGATGCCCTTGCGCAGCAGGCGCTTCATGAGGGCGGGCCGCTTCTTGCTGAGGACGTACGACCCTTGGGTGGTGACCGCCTTGAACCACTTGATGACGGGGCCCGACCAGCGGGCCGGCAGCAGGCGCTGGAGCAAGCGGGCGACGGGGTCCTTGGCCGGCATGGCGACGATGTACGTCGGAGACCGCTGCAGCATCGTGACGTGCGCGGCGGTCTCGGCCATCGACGGGATCAACGTGACGGCGGTGGCGCCGCTGCCGATCACCACGACGCGCTTGCCTGCGTAGTCGAGGTCTTCAGGCCACGCCTGGGGATGCACGACCTGGCCCTTGAACGAGTCGAGACCGGCGAAGTCGGGCTGGTAGCCGTGGTCGTAGCGGTAGTAGCCGCTGCACGAGAAGATGAACCCGGCGGTCAGCTGGATCGTTTCGCCGGTGTCGGTGCGCTCGGCGGTGACATGCCAGCGGGCCTCGTCCGTCGACCAGTCGGCCTTGGTGATGCGGTGGTTGAAGCGGATCTTCTGGTCGATGCCCTCCACCGCAGCGGTGTCCTTGATGTACTGCAGGATCGACGCGCCGTCGGCGATGGACTTCTCCCCCGTCCACGGACGGAAGGAGTAGCCGAGGGTGTACATGTCGGAGTCGGAGCGGATGCCCGGGTAGCGGAACAGGTCCCACGTGCCGCCGATCGCGTCGCGCGCTTCGAAGATGGCGTACGAGGCCCACGGGCACTCAGCCTGGAGGTAGTGGCCGGCGCCGATGCCGGAGAGCCCGGCGCCGACGACGAGAACGTCGAGATGCTCCACGTCAGGCCACCGCGCTGGTGCCGACCAGCTTGTCGTTGAGCGAACCGTTCTCGCCGAACAGCTCCTTGCGCCACAGCTCGACCAGCTCGTTGGTGTCGCTGTCGTCGGGGTGGAAGTTGGGGCGGTTGTAGTCGCGCAGCTGACGCCACACCTTCTTCTGCAGGAACGGTGCCTTGCGCAGGTTGCGCAGGCTCTTGCGCAGCTTGCCCCGGCGATAGGTCTCGCGATCCATGGCCAGCGAGATGATCACCTGCACGGCCATGCCCAGGATGAACCCGACCGTCATGAGGTTCATCGTCACGACCCGCATGCGCTCGGTGCCGCCGACGGCCTTGTACACGTCGAAGGCCACCGCCTTGTGCTCGGACTCCTCGAGGGCGTGCCACAGGAAGATGTCGCGCATGGCGGGATGACCGAACTGGTTGCGCGTCGTCTCGTCGGACAGCACCAGCTCGGCGAGCGTGGCGGTGAAGTGCTCGAGGGCGGCGGTCGTGGCCAGGTTGGCCTTGGCCGGCGCGTACTTGGTGCGCAGGGCCAGCCCCTTCTTGGTCAGCTTCTCGGCCGTCTTGACCGGGTAGCCCAGTTCGTCGAGGCGGTCGTTGAGGGCTCGGTGCTCACGACCGTGCATGGCCTCCTGGCCGATGAACCCGGCCACCTGGCGCTTGAGCTCCGGGTCGGTGATCTGGTCGCGGAAATGGCGCACGGACCGGACGAAGTAGTCCTCGCCGTCGGGGAACACCGACGAGAGGGAGGCGGCGACGTGGCTGAGGATGAGGTCGCCGTCCTCGGCGAAGTGCTTGGGCAGGGCCTTCAGCGATTCCTCGAAGGAGATCCGGCGGGTGGGGACCTTGCGGGCCGCGTTGGAGGTCTGGGTCATCGTCACGTCGTCCACTCTAAAGGATCTGAGGGATTTACTCAATCCCTCAATTCTGATACCCTTGTCACATGGCCCAGAGGGCAATGCAGCGCAAGGGCGAGCAGACCAGGCAGGCGATCCTCGAGGCCGCCATCGTGCGATTCGGCCGCGAGGGCTACCGCACCACCTCGGTCGCCGACATCGCCCGAGACGCCGGCGTCGGCGGCACCGTCGCCTACGCCTACTTCCCCAACAAGGAGTCGCTGTTCCTCGCCGCCCTCGACGAAGACGCCGCCGGCGTGATCGAGGAGGGCGTCACCAGCATCCTCGGCGACCTCGACCTGCGCGACTGGCGCCAGAACCTCATCGGCACCCTGGTGCAGGCCGTCGAACACCACCCGCTGGCCAAGCGCGTGTTGGCCGGCCTCGAGCCCGACGTCACCGAGCGGGTGCTCGAGATCCCCGCCCTCACCGAGCTGCGCAAGGCGTGCGCCGAGCGCATCAGCTCCGAGCAGCTCGCGGGTCGGGTGCGCAGCGACATCGACCCCGTGCGCGTCGGCAACGGCGTGGTCAGCATCATGCTGTCGCTGCTGATGTCGGTCGTGCAGGTGGGGTCCAACGTCGCCCTCGCCTACGGCGACGACGTCACCGCCGTGTTCGAGGCGGCGTTCGATCCGCCCGAGGCGCCGGCGTCGCCTCGGAGTCGCGGTCGGGCTCGAAGCTGAGCGCCCGCACCGCCAACCCGTTGGCGGTGAGCGAACTCCCATCCCGTTCGACGACGTGGCGCGCCGCGGCGCGCAACGCGTCGTACAGGGCGGTGTCTTCCTTCGTCTCGAAGGTGAAGACCCATCGGCGCGCGCGGGCGGCCACCTCGGGCTGCGCCTCCTCCACCTCGATGCCGGTGGCCGCGAAGATCCGGCAGTCGTACGTGCGGCAGGCCCGGGGCCGGTGCTCGTAGATCGAGCAGCCTCCGTCCACGAGCATCGGGCAGCGACCGTGCTCGTCGTAGCCGAGCACCTTGTGCCCGGCCGGCAGGCGGGGCGCCGGGAAGAGCAGCTCGGCAGGGATGTGGTCGAGGGCGTCGGTCTCGTCCGGCTCGACGTGGATGAACTGCGAAGCCTGGCAGCACGCCGTGCACCCGGCGCACGGCACGTCCGCCTCCCGCTCACCCCGGATGGCGGCCCGCATGTCGTCCAACCACGCCGAGAAGCGGCCCGCGGCCAGCGGCTCGTCCACCGAGCCAGGGTACCGACGCTGCGACTCGGTCATTCACGCCGAAACCCTGACGGTGAGGGCTACATAAACGTTTGCTGTGAAGATGCTGAGCGCAATTTGAGCTGCGGGTGAGCGTTCTCGATGTCGTGGTCCCTGACTTCGTCGTCGTGGGCGCCAGCAAGGCGGGCACGACAAGTATCTACAGCTGGCTGGCGCGCCACCCCGACGTCGCGGTCCCGTACGTCAAGGACACGTACTTCTTCAACCACGACATCACCCCGGAGACGGCGGCGGCCTACGGCGAGCTGTTCGTCTCGGGCAAGCCCGGGGCGCGCACGGGCGACGTCACGCCGTCGTACCTCGACGACCTCGACGCCCCCCGCCGCATCCATGCGTACGCCCCCGACGCCAAGGTCATCGTCTCGCTGCGCGAGCCGGCCAGCCGCATCTACTCGTGGGCCCAGATGAACGTGCGCCTCGGCAAGGCGTCCGACCTACTCGACGAGACCGTGCGCCTGGCCCGCGAGCCCCGGTTCCAGGTGGCGCCTCGCATCCGGGCCCTGCTGGCGAGCGTGCCCCGTCAGCAGGTCCTGGCTCTCCGGTTCGACGACCTGGCCGCGGATCCCGCGGCCACCGCTCGGCAACTGTTCGAGTTCATCGGCGTCGACACTTCGATCGTCGACGTCCGCGCCGAGCCCGTGCACAACCCGGGCGGGCTCCCCCGTTCGCCGCTGGTGCACCGGCTGCTCGAGTGGCAGCCGGCCCGCCGCCTGCGCCGCTACGCCCCCCGCTGGGCGTTCGACGCCCTCGACGTGGCCCGCCGCGCCAACCTGCGGCCCGCCGACGAGCTCGACGAGGCCCACGCTCGCCGGCTGCGAGCCGCCTTCCTGGAGGACATCCGCGAGACCGAGGACCTGCTCGACCTCGACCTCAGCGGGTGGCTCGACGACGACCTCAGCGCCATCAGCCCCCGGCGTCGGAAGTTCCGCCTGCCGGCCGAGCTCCAGACGCCGCGGGTCCCCAGCTCCCGCTGATCAGGGAGCGACGACCTCGAACACCGGGAAGCCGGGGGCGATACCTGCCAGCTCGGCGTCGGTGGGCTGCTTGCTCAGGCCCTCGAAGAACTGGCCCACCTCCCACCGCCACTTCTCGACGTAGGCCCGCAGCACGTCGGGCTTCTCGTCGTCCGCCAACTCGCGGCCCCGGAAGGCCTCGAGCTTCCGGCCGACCCGCAACTCGCCCTGGCCGGCGGCCCGGAGGTTGCGCACCCACTGCGTCGTCCCCCGGGGCGCCACCAGGTACCGGCGGCCGTCGACGGTCAGCAGGTTCACGACCGTGGTGCGGACAGCGCCGGTCGAGCGGCCGACGATGCGCAGCTCGCGGCTGCCCACCACGCTGACGCCTCGGCGGGCCAGCCAGTTCACGAACCGGTTGAAGACGTTGCGGGTGAACCAGCCGGGCGGCAGGTAGCGGTGGCCGTTGTTGTGGTCGGTGGTCTGTCCCAAAGTGTGAGCGGTGCTCTCGTTCATGCACACGTTGTACGACACCCCGGCCGAGATGTCAAGAGCACTGCTCTCGTTTTGGTACAGTGGTGTCGATGGCACGGACCCCGGGGACGGCAAGGGCGCAGAACCGGGCCGCTCTCACCGCCGACATCAAGGCCACGGCCCGTCGCCACCTGGCCGAGGTCGGGGCGCCGGCCCTGTCGCTGCGGGCGGTCGCCCGGGACCTGGGGATGGTGTCGTCGGCCGTCTACCGCTACTTCGAGAGCCGTGACGCGTTGCTCACGGCATTGATCGTCGACGCCTTCGACGCCGTCGGCGTAGCCGCCGAGAAGGCGATGGAGGGCACGCCCAACGACGTGCTCGTGCGGTGGCGCGCCGTGACCACGGCCATTCGGGCCTGGGCGCTGGCCAACCCGCACGACTACGCGCTCGTGTACGGCAGCCCCGTCCCCGGCTACCGAGCACCCGAGGACACGATCACCCCGGCCGCGCGCGTCAGCCTCGTGATGCTGCGCATCTTGGAGGACGGCGTCGCGTCCCAACAGATCGACACCGCACCCACAAGCCGCGTCCCCCGAGCGGTACACGCCGACCTCGCCCGCTTGCGCGATCTCGCCGCGCCCGGCGTCCCCGACGAAGTACTCAGCCGCGGCCTCTCGTTATGGACTGGCTTGTTCGGCGCCATCAGCTACGAGCTCTTCGGCCACTTCCACCGCGTCATCGACGACTACGACGTCTTCTTCGACCACCAGATCCGCCGCGCCGGCACGTACCTCGTCACCGGCCCCGCCGCCGACGCTCGCTCCCCCGCCTGATCCGCCGCGTAGTGGACCCTTTCTGCTGCGCGCTTCGGGGCGGATTCAAGCGGTCAGCGCGACAAGCTCATCGAATCGCTGTGCCGGAGTCTGCCAGCCCAGGGTCTTGCGGGGCCTGGTGTTGAGCAGGTGAGCGATCTGGTCGAGCTCGGCCTGGGAGTGCACCGACAGGTCGGTGCCCTTGGGCAGGAACTGACGCACCAGGCCGTTCCAGTTCTCGTTGGTGCCCCGCTGCCAGGGCGAGTGGGGATCGCAGAAGTACACGGGCACACCGGTGGCCACGCTGAAGGCGGCGTGGCTGGCGAGTTCCTTGCCCTGATCCCAGGTGAGCGAGCGCAGCAGCTGCAGCGGCAGCCACACGATGTGCTCGGCGATGCGCTTCGCCACGTGTTCGGCGGTGCGGTTCTCGAGCTTGATGAGCATCCCCATCCGCGTCGAGCGCTCCACCAGGGTCGCCACCGCACTTGCACCGTCGGCGCCGATGATGAGGTCGCCCTCCCAGTGCCCGGGCACGGCCCGGTCCTCGGCCTCGGCGGGGCGCTCGGAGATGTTGACCATGCCCACGATCGAGCCGCCCGCGCTCACCCGTCCCCGGGGCCGGCGCCGGGCCCGGCCCGTGCGCAGACACGCCGCCAGCTCCTTGCGCAGCTCGGGCTTGGCCTGCACGAAGATGGCTTGGTAGATCGCCTCGTGCGACACCCACCACTGTGCTTCGTGCGGGTGCTCCAAGCGCAACCAGCCGGCGATCTGCTCCGGTGACCACCTCAGCACCCGGATCAGCTCCACCACCTCGTGCCACAGCCACGGGCGCTTGTCGGTCCAGGTCTGCTTGGGCCGACGGGCCTGATCGTCGGCGCGGGCCTGGGCGGCGACGGCCCGGTAGTTGCCCCGTCCGCCGTTGGCCTTGATCTCCCGGCCGATGGTTCCCCGAGGCCTGTTGATGCGCCGGCCGATCTCGGCGTCGGACTCGTCCGCCTCGATGCCGACACGGATCTCCTCGCGCTCGGCCAAGCTCAGCGCGCTGGCCCGCGGTCTGCGTGGTTGCAACATGACCACACCGTGCTCCCGGATCCGGCCGCGCAGCGCGGATGCACTCATGCCCGCCGCCGCGGCCGCGTCGTCGACCCTGGCGCCTCGTGCCACCGCATCAAGGGCTGCGTCCACGACGGCGTCGGGCAGCCTCGGCCGACCCACCGGCGCCATCGGTCGACCATGAAGGCCAAGGGCTCGAACCCTCACTTCGATCGTGGAGCTCGACAGATCCCACCTTGCGGCGGCTCGCTTGTAACCCATGGTCCCCTCGGCCACTGCGGCCACCGCCGCCTGCATCGCCGCCTCGTCGAAGCCCCGTCTCCTGGGCATGGACACCTCCGTCAGTCAGGAGATGTCGCGTTCACCCCTTGAGCCAGCCCGGACAACGGGCACGAATCGCAGCAGGAAGGGCCCACAATGCCGCCGCCAGGGCGCCACCGATGAGTTCGCTCGGTTGGCGTCGTCAGAACATCTGAGGCCGACCGAGGAGACAGCCATGCCCAATGTCGTGGTGCGGTACAAGACGAAGCCGGAGCGGGCGGACGAGAACCAGGCGCTGGTCGAGAAGGTGTTCGCCGAGCTCAA
>JAFATL010000403.1 GCA_019243975.1 Actinomycetota bacterium
CCGCCGGGATCGGCTCGGTGCTGATCCTGCACCGCCTGGTGCGCAAGTGGATGGGCGAGCTGGCCGCGCACCTGGCCGCGTTGGCCCTCGCTGTTACCCCGGTGGCGGCGCTGATGTTCCGCTTCAACAACCCGGACGGCGTCCTCACGTTCCTGCTCCTGGCGTCGGCGTGGGCGCTGTGGGCCGCGATTGAGAGCGGGCGCACGCGCCACCTCGTCGTGTCTGCCGTGCTGATGGGCTTCGCCTTCAACACCAAGATGCTGCAGGCGTTCGTCGTCCTGCCGGTGTTCATCCTCGTGTACCTGTGGGCCGGGCCGCCCAAGCTGGGTCGGCGCATCGTGCAGCTGGCGTACGCGGCCGCGGCCTTGATCGTATCGGCCGGTTGGTGGGTGGCGATCGTCGCCCTGTGGCCCGCCGCGTCGCGCCCCTACGTCGGGAGCACGAACAACAACTCCATCCTCAGTCTGGTGTTTGGCTACAACGGCCTGTCGCGCATCTTCGGCAACGGGCAGGGCGCACCGGGCGGCGGGGCCGGTCCCGGTGGCGCCGGCGGACCGGGCGGGGGTGGCGGCTTCGGCGGGTCGCCCGGTTGGCTGCGCATGTTCAACAACGCGGTCGGCGGCCAGATCTCGTGGCTTCTCCCGCTCGCCCTGGCCGGCCTGGCCGCCGGCATCTGGCTCACCCTGCGCAACCGGCGCACCGACACGGGTCGGGCCGGGTGGCTGCTCTGGGGCGGCTGGACCCTCATCACGTTGGCCGTGTTCAGCCAGGCCCAAGGCGTCTTCCACCAGTACTACACGGTCGCGTTGGCGCCGGGCGTGGCTGCGCTGGCGGGCGGCGGCGCGGTCGCCTTGTGGCGGCTCGGTCGTACGCAGAAGTGGCTTGGGTGGGCCCTGCCCGCTGCGATCGCGGTCACGGCGTGGTGGGCGGTCACGCTGTTGCACCGAACGCCGACGTACGTGCCGTGGCTGCGTACGGCGATTGTCGTCGGCGCCACGCTCGCCGTTGCCGGTTTCGTAGTGGCCGCGTCGTACCGCCACCGGTTGACGGTGACCGTCGCCGCGGTCGTCGCCGGCGCCACCCTGCTGGCGGGTCCGGTCGCTTACACGCTCACGACCGTTCGTAATCCTGCCGGTGGGTCGCTGGCCGCTGCCGGCCCCTCCACCATCAGCGGACCCGGTGGGCGGGGCGGGCCGGGGGAAGCGACCACTGTCGACGCCGGGTTGATCTCGTACCTGGAGTCGCATCGCAACGGTGCGCAGTACGTCGTGGCCGCCTTCGGCTCGCAGTCGTCGGCGTCGGTCATCATCGCCACCGGCCAACCCGTGATCACCATCGGCGGTTTCAACGGCGGCGACCCCGCCCCGACGCTGGCGCAGTTCCAGAAGCTCGTCGCCGACGGCAAGGTGCGCTACATCCTGCTGTCGGACCAGGGCGGGCCCGGTGGCGGTGGCTTCCCCGGCGGTGGCTTCACGCCCCCGGCCGGATTCGCGCCGCCCGGTGGCAACGGTCTGCCCGGTGGCAACGGCTTCCCCGGCGGCGGCCCCGGTGGCCCTGGCGGTGGCGGCCCCAACGGCAGCGGCACGTCGCAGGCGATCCGCACATGGGTGACCGAGCACGGCACCCAGGTGGCTGCCAGCGAGTACGGCGGCACCGGTACCTCGACGCTCTACGCCCTCTCGTGAGCGCACGAAGTCTGAGCAAAGTCCAAGGAACCCCTGCGGCTGCGTTCAGCGCCGGGTGGTCTCCTACACGTATCGAACGCGAAGGGAATGCAGAGATGGCTCGACCGACGACCTCAGAGGCGATGGACACATACGAAGGGCGCGACGTCCCGCGCTGGTTCGCCGAGGCGCTGGAGAGGTTCGTGGCCGCAGGCACCATCACGCGAGAGCAGGCTGACGCCGCCTGCCCCCGCAAGCCGGCTGCCTGAGGGTCCACCGCCACGGGAGTGCCCGCCCGTACCCTCGTTGGCGGTGGACCAGGCCACGAAGAAGTACTTCGAGGCGTTGATGTGGCCGGGCGACGGCTTCTTGTTGCTCGACCTCCTCGACCGACCGGCGTGGATGCGTGACGCCGCGTGTCGCGACCACCCCGAGCTCGACTTCCACCCCGGCCGCGGCGTCGACACCCGCCCGCTGCGCAAGGTGTGTGGCGCGTGCCCCGTGCAGAAGCAATGCCTCGACTACGTCATGAAGCTCGAAGGCACCCACGCCGAAGGCTTCTGGGCCGGCCTCAGCGCCCGCGAACGCCGCCGCCTCCGCCGCCACCGCAACCCCGCCGCCTAACCCTGCCGAACTGTCACCAGAATCGCGACCTATAGGTCGCGATTCTGGTGACAGTTCGCTCAGCGGCGGCGGCGGGCGTACACGCAGACCTTGGTGTGGGGGTCGACGTCGACGACGCGGTCGGCCAGGTGGATGCGGTCGAGGACGCGCTCGACGCCGTTGAAGAAGGGGCGTGAGTAGAACTTGAGGTCGGACAGCAGGGTGCGGACGCTGGTGATCTTGCCGATGGAGTGCATGTCGACGACGTCGAAGCCGACGGTCGACAGCATGCGCGTGAGCCCGTCGCGCGAGAAGAAGTGCAGGTGCTCGGGCGCCCGCTTCATCTCCAGCCAGTGCGACCCGAAGGCGCGCGACACGATCGAGCCGGCGTCGGGCGTGACGATGACCAGCACGCCGCCCGGCCGCAGGGCGCGGGCCACCGGCGCCAGCTCGTGCAGGGGGTCGGCCACGTGCTCGATGAGGTCGAGCAGCGTGATGCAGTCGAACGACGCGTCCGGCGCGTCGAGCGAGTCGAGCGTGCCCACGGTGATCTGCGTCGACACGTGCTCGTGGGCCCACGCCACCGCGTCGGCGTTGAGGTCGACGCCGTGCGCGTCCCACCCGCGCCGGGCCGCGGTGCCGACCATGAAGCCCAACCCGCAGCCGACGTCCAAGAGCCGGCCCGGCGCGACGTACCGCTCGGCTCTCGCCAGGATCTCGTCCATGCGCCGCTCGACGTTGGGCCGGTCCTCGGCCTGGTCGCGGTAGCCGTAGTAGGCGCCGTCGTCGGTCGACTCGAAGGCGGGGTTGGCGAAGTACGAGCCCCGGTAGATCGCCTGCACCTCCTCCATCGGTGGCCGGGGCCACACGTAGAGGTGGCCACACGTGGTGCAGCGCACGATCGTGAACGGGCCCACGTCGTAAGCGTGCTCGTAGCCGCCGCTCCGGCAGATCGTGCACTCGGCCCCGTTCATCGCCGCGGGATCGTAGGGCGGACGCCGCGTGCGAGGATGACGGGGTGAAGCTCTCGGTCCTGGTGCCGGTCTACGACGAGGCGCCGACCGTCGCCCTGGCGATCAAACGCCTGCTCGACGTGGAGTTCCCGTGCGACGTCGAGTTCGTCGTGGTCGACGACGGCAGCACCGACGGGACGAGCGCCATCCTGGCCCAAGTCGATGACCCCACCGTGCGCGTGCTCACCCATCCCCGCAACCAAGGCAAGGGCGCAGCCATTCGCACCGCCGGCGCGGCGGCGACGGGGGACTACCTCGTCGTTTGCGACGCCGACCTCGAGTACCCGCCCGAGGAGCTCCCGAAGTTGCTGGCGCCCGTGCTCGAGGGCACGGCCGAGGTGGTTTACGGCACGCGCTCGTTCGGCAGCCACACCGCGTTCTCGTTCTGGTACGTCGTGGGCAACAAGGTGGTCACGCTGTGGGCCAACCTGCTGTTCAACAGCTGGATCAGCGATCTGGAGACGTGCTTCAAGCTGCTGCCCGCCGACCTCTACCGCCAGCTCGACGTCCGCGCCGACGGGTTCGGCATGGAGGCCGAGCTCACCGGCAAGTTGCTCAAGCGCGGCTACCGGCCCTTCGAGGTGCCCGTGCGCTACACCGCACGCGGCCGCGAGGAGGGCAAGAAGCTCACCTGGCGTGACGGCGTGGCCGCCGTGTTCATCCTCGTCGCCGTACGCGTCAGCGGGCGGGGCGCAGCCCGACGCGTACCCGCTCGCTGATCCACACCGCGGCGAGGAGGATCACGACGAAGTCGCCGGGGGCGCGGTAGCGCGTGGCGTCGGCGAGGAAGACGCCGCTGAACGCCAGCCCCGCGAACAGCAGCAGCCCCGGCACCCAGGGGCCCAGCACGTGGCGCCGGCGCAGGTCGACCACGCCGAGTACACCGAGCACCGCGAGCACCCACCACTCGGGGACGGCGAACAGGTTGACAGTGCGCGACGGCGACGGGTTGCCCTGCAGCACCGTCGTTCGCGCGCCCTGCTCCCA
>JAFATL010000409.1 GCA_019243975.1 Actinomycetota bacterium
GCCTGCTGCCACGCGGGCGCGTGCGGCCGCTGGCCGGCGACCACGACCTGCACGCGCAGCATCCGGCGGCCGTGGCCGAGGTGCTCCACGAGTCCGCTACCGACGGGTTCTTCACATGATCGCGCCGCGGGTGCTGGCGATCATGGGGTCGGGCGAGACCAGCCCGACGATGATCAAGACGCACCGGCGGCTGCTGGCGGCGGCCGACCGCGTCGGGCCAGCCGTCCTGCTCGACACGCCGGTCGGGTTCCAGGAGAACGCGTCCGACATCGCCGCCCGCGCCGTCGAGTACTTCCGCGACGGGGTCGGCCACCCCATCTCAGTGGCGCGCTGGCGGGGTGCGCACGAAGACGATGTCACCTACGAGGAAATGCTGACCGCGCTCCGCACCGCCGGTTACGTGTTCGCGGGACCGGGCTCGCCGTCGTACGCGTTGCGGCAGTGGGCGGACACACCGGTTCCGTCGTTGCTGGCGGCGAAGTTGCGCGACGGCGGCTGCGTCACGTTCGCCAGCGCCGCCGCGCTGACGCTCGGGGTCGTCACCGTGCCCGTGTACGAGATCTACAAGGTGGGCGAGGAGCCGCGGTGGCTCCCGGGCCTCGACCTGCTCGGAGCTGCGACCGGGCTGTCGATCGCCGTCATCCCCCACTACGACAATGCCGAGGGCGGCACCCACGACACCCGCTTCTGCTACCTGGGCGAGCGGCGCCTGGCCGAACTCGAACGCTCGCTACCCGACGGCACGTTCGTGCTCGGCGTCGACGAGCACACCGCGTGCGTGATCGACCTGGAGGCCTCGACGGCGACCGTCGAAGGGCTCGGGGGTGTCACCGTGCGCCGCGCCGGGGAGTCGCACGTGATCACCTCCGGCACCACCGTGCCGCTGGCGGAGCTGGCGTCGGCGGGCGAGGTGGTGGCGCCCGCATTCGCGCCGGTGGAGGACGTGGGATTGGGTGGTTCCGGTCCGTCCGACCAGCACTCGCCGTTGCTCGCCGCCGCTGCCGAGTTGGAGGCGCGGTTCGATGCGGCGCTGGCCGAGCTCGACGTGCGGGGCGCGGTGGCCGCCATGCTCGAGCTGGAGGAGGCCCTGGTGGCGTGGTCCCGCGACACGCTCCAGAGCGACGAGCCCGACCGGACCCGGGCCGTGCTCCGCTCGATGATCGTGCGCCTGGGCCAGCTCACCGACGTGGGGCCTCTGGTCGAGGCGATGCTGGAGATCCGGACGCGGGCCCGCAGCGAGCGGCGCTTCGAGGAGTCCGACTGGGTCCGCGACCGGCTCGTCGAGTTCGGCGTCGAGGTCCACGACACCCCGGAGGGCTCGTCGTGGCGCCTGCTATCGTGACCGGCGCCCTCGGGGACCGAGCCCCCATCGTCCAGTGGCCCAGGACGCCGCCCTTTCAAGGCGGTAACACGGGTTCGAATCCCGTTGGGGGTGCCCAGGGTCCTGTGGTGCAGTTTGGAGTGCACGCCGGCCTGTCAAGCCGGAGGTCGCGGGTTCAAATCCCGTCAGGACCGCGCAACACTTGAAGGAGCAGTACCGCATCACCGCACCACCACGGTCGGGTAGCTCAGTTGGTAGAGCGCGCGCCTGAAAAGCGCGAGGTCACCGGATCGACGCCGGTCCCGACCACCAGAAAAACGCAGGTCAAGGACGTGCGTGCTCACCGTTCGAGCGACGGACCCTCTCTCCGTGCCACTTCCGTGCCACTAAGAAGTGGCACGCAGCGGTCAGTGGCGGGTTGTGCCCGGTGGACGCCGGCTTCTGCGGCCATCTCGTCGAGGCCATCGGCGATGCGTCGATCGCGGTCGGCGGCGGCGTGCTGGTAGATCATCGAGGCTCTCGAGCTGGAGTGGCCGAAGCGCGCCATGAGCTCCTTCGTCGTGGCCCCCGTCTGCGCCGCCAACGTCCCGGCCGTGTGCCGCAAGTCGTGGAAGCGGAGCCCGTTCAGACCGAGCCCCGCCACTGCTGGCGCCCACGCCCGATAACGAAAGTTGCTCCGCTCGAGAGGCGTTCCGGCGGGCGACAGGAACACGAGGTCCGACTGCTCACCGGATGGAGCGTGGAGCCGACGGTGCTCCACCAGCTCGTCGACGAGCGTGGAGGGGATGGATACCCGACGCGATCCTGCGTCGCTCTTTGGAGGACTCTCGAGCACCTCGCCCGACGCGAGCCTCACACGTTGCCGCCGGACGTCGATCGTTGCGTTGAGTAGGTCGATGTCCTCCCAGCGGAGGCCGGACAGTTCGCCCAGCCGGAGACCGGCTAGCCCGGCCGTGAGCACCAGCGCGCGATAACGGCCCGGGACGGCCGACGCGATCTCGTAGAGCTGGCGCATCGACACGAACCGCTGCTCGGCCGTTCGCTCGACGCCGCCGCGCTCAATCCGGCACGGATTCCTGGCGATCCGCTCGTCGATGACGGCCTGGCCCAGGATCTGGCGGAGCCGGGTGTACGCCTTGGCGGCACTGGATGGGCTTCGAACGCGACCGAGTGCCGCGTGCCAGCGTCGGATCAGGTCGGGGGTGAGCTGCGCCAGTTGGACCTCGCCCAACGCCCGAACCGACGAGTCGACCTCCGGCAGCACGTGCAGCCGCAGTTGGGCTGTGTAGATCTCACGGGTCCGCTTGGCGATTCGCCCGTGGCCCTCGAGCCATGCCCACGCATACTCAGCAAGCGGAACCTGACCGGCTCTCGGGTCTATCCATGCTCCCCGCACCTGATCGGCTTCGACGCTCACCAGCCACTGCGAGGCTGCGGTCTTCGTTAGGAACGTTCGCGGAGCGGTCACGCTGTAGTTGCCGGCGACGTTGTAGCGAGCTTGCCACCTGCCTGATGGCAGCTTGCGCACACTCCCGAACTGGCGGCGCTTGGGCACGGCCGACCTCCTGAACCGAGGGCTCTAGAGGCACGGCTGTGAGCGAGCCGGCGACGCTTACTGCTGTACGACGATGGTACCGACGCTCAGCGACAACGGGCCTGATCGAGCCACGAGTCGATCTCGTCGGGGTCGAATCGCAGCAGGTGCCCCCATTTAAGGAACGGGATGCGGCGCTCTGCCACGAGCCGGCGGATGTGGCGGTGGCTCACGCCCAGGCGTTCGGCCACGGCGGGCAGATCCATCAACGGGCGAGCGGGTGCTCGGGAAGCCATTGGAGTCCTCCTTGCTCTGGCGGTTACCGCACTAGGCCGAGGTCGCGCTCGACTCCTCGCCCGGTCGTCTGCAGGTAGCGCCGGGCCCGCTCGATCTCGGGATCGACGTAGGGAACT
>JAFATL010000530.1 GCA_019243975.1 Actinomycetota bacterium
GCCAGTCGTCGAGCTCCTTGCCCAGCAGCCTGGTTCGTTCGTGGTCGGCCACGTCGGGGTGGGGATGGGGCGTGGGCAGACCGTCGATGCTCACGTAGTGCGTGACGCGGTGCGGGCACGCTTCGGATAGCTGCAGCATGAGGCCGCCGCCCTTGGAGTGGCCGATGACGGGCACGGGCTCGCGCGTGGTCGAGTCGAGCACCGCCAGCGCGTCGCGCGTGTCGGCCGACCAGTTGTAGAGGTGGACGTGGTCGGAGTCGCCGTGGCCCCGGTGGTCCCACGACACCACCCGCCAGCCCGCGTCGGCCAGCATCGGGGCGAACACGTCGAACGTGCCGGCGAAATCGAACCCGCCGTGGGCCAGCAGCAGCGGCGGCGCGGCCTCGTCGCCCCACTCCGACACGGCAATGCCCACGCCGTCGGCCTCGACCCGCCGGCGCCGGTCGGGCCGGCGGGCGCCCGGGTAGGTGACGTCGGCTGCAGTGAGCGTCACGCCGGAAGTTCGAGAATGGTGACGACACCCCGGTCGCCGTCGACTTCCAGCAGCGCGCCGTCGGGGATCGTGCTGGTGGCGCCGGTGACGCTCACCACCGCGGGGATGCCGAGCTCGCGCGACACGATCACCGCGTGCGACATCTGGGCGCCCACGTCGACGATGACCGCCTCGGCGGGAACGAACAACGGCGTCCACGACGGGTCGGTGATCGGCGCCACGAGCACCTCGCCCGGCCCCAGGCCGCGGGGGTCGAGGGGGTCGAGCACGACGCGCGCCTTGCCTCGGGCCTTGCCCGGACAGCCGGCGATGCCCTTGAGCTCGGTACCGGCGGTGACGGTGCCGCTTTCCGCGTCACGCCGGGTCCACGTGGACGGCGGTGGTTGTGTGCCTTCGAAGACGAACGGCGGCACCAGGGCGGCGAGCTCGTCGCGCAGGCGGCGCCGCTCGTCGAGCACGGCCGTGAAGTTGCCGGGCGACGCGACGTAGTCGCGCAACTCGTCGAACTTGAGCAGCCACAGGTCGGCCAGCTCCTCGGGCCCGCCCCGTTCGCGGGCGCGGCGGGCGAGCTCGAGCTCGGCCAGACGCATGCCGTGGATGGCGCGGATGATGGTTGTCTTGCTGCGCTCGCGGCCCTGGCTGAACAGCTGGGCCGAGCGCAGGGCCCGGTCGAACTGCATGCGCGTCAGCCCCTTGAGGCGGGACCGGGCCGACTCGGTGGCAGCGCGGCGTTCTGTCTCGAGGCGGGCCTGCTGCAGGGCCGGATCGTGGCTTTCGTCGGCGTGACGCATGCGGTCGATGGCGGCCAGGGCCAGTTCGGGCTTGGTGCCCCACGTCGGCGACGACCCCTCCCACTCGTTGGGGCCGCGTGAACCGAACTCCATACGAAAGGCGGCGAACTCCTCGTTGAACAGCTTGGCCGCCGGTTCGGTTTCGAGCCGCTCGACCAGCCCGTCGACGCCGGCGTCGAACATGGCCGTGAGCGTGGCATCGGCGGCCACGATGCGGCCCAACTTCCACAGGGCGAACGACGGCGCCGCCGACTCGACGCTGCCGATGCCGGCCAGCAGCTTGTTGGGCAACGTCGGGTCGCCGAGCTTGCCGTCGCAGATCTGCGCCACCAGGCCGGGCCCGACCGTCGCCTGGAACGTGGTGAGGATGTGCGCGCGGAAGAGCTCGCGGAACAGGTGCCGGAAGTCGTCGACGACTTTCACCAATGCGTCGTCGCTGGCGCCCGTCGGATCGGGCAGGGTGGCCAGCCACGTGGCCACCCGCGCCTTGTCCCGATCGAGCTCGGGGAGCGTCTTCTTGTTGAGGATCTTGAGCAGCGAACCGCCGACCTTCAGCGACGCCCGCAGGTTCTTGTCGTCCGCCCGCTTGGCGTAGGGCGGCGCATCCGACTCGCCGAAGAACTGGCGGTCCATGTCGGCCACCGCCAGCCCGGGTGTGCGCACCGCGAACACGCGGATGAGTGAGACGTTGAGGTAGCAGTAGCCGTTGAACACGCCCAAGATCGCCATGCGATCGTCGCCGTAATCCTCGGGACGGATGGCGCCGAAGTCGGCGTAGGCGTCACGCCACCCCAACTCGGCCTGGTGGCCGAGGGCCGACCACGTCAGCGGCGTGACCACCGCCGGGAACACCTCGCCCACGTTGCCCCGCGTGTAGATCGGGTACTTGACGCTGGGCTCGTCGTCTACGACCCATCGCTCCATGAGCCGAACCCTAATGATTCAGAGCTTGCGGAGCTTGACCTGGCGCACGGTGTGGTCGGCGCCCTTCTCGAGGATGAGCTGGGCCCGGTCGCGCGTGGGCAGGATGTTCTCGCGCAGGTTGGCCCCGTTGATGTCGCGCCAGATCTGGTGCGCCAGGCCCACCGCCTGCTCCTTCGTCAGGTGGGCGAAGTGGTGGAAGAACGAGTCCTGGTCCTGGAACACCGTCTCCCGGAGGGTGAGGAAGCGGTCGACGTACCACTGCTCGATGTCGGTCTCGTCGGCGTCGACGTAGATCGAGAAGTCGAAGAAGTCCGACACGAAGAGCCGGTTGGGGCTGGGCGCGTTCTGGTCGCCCGGCTGCAGCAGGTTGAGGCCCTCGATGATGACGATGTCGGGCTGGCGCACGATCGCCTCCTCGCCCGGCACGATGTCGTAGACGACGTGCGAGTACACGGGTGCCGATGCCTGGGGCCGTCCCGACTTCACGTCGGCGAGGAACTGCACGAGCCGGCGTAGGTCGTAGCTCTCCGGGAACCCCTTGCGGTCCATCAGGCCGCGCCGCTCCAGCTCGGCGTTGGGAAAGAGGAAGCCGTCGGTCGTCACCAGGTCGACGCGCGGGTGATCGGGCCAGCGCATGAGGAGGGCCTGCAGGATGCGGGCGGTGGTGCTCTTGCCGACGGCCACGCTCCCGGCCAGGGCGATGACGTAGGGGACCTTGGCCGACGGTTGGCCGAGGAAGGTGTCGGTCACCCGGTACAGGTTCTGCGACGCGGCGACGTAGAGGTTGAGCAGCCGGGACAGCGGCAGGAAGATCTCGGCGACCTCTTCCAGCGAGATGCGCTCGTTGATGCCGCGCAGCTCGGCCAGGTCGTCCTCGCCGAGCGTCAGTGGGGTGGCCGCCCGCAGCGCGGCCCACTCCTCACGCGAGAACGTGACGTAGCGCGAGACCGCGTCCGAAGGGGAAGTGTCGCCAGCCATGGGCCGACAGTTTGGCTCTCAGGCGGCGGACTCGGCCTGGCAGAGGTCGCGGGCCTGGCAGCCGGTGGTGATGCTGGGGTGGGTGGTGGAGGTCACGGCGACCGCTTGGCGGATGGTGGCGAAGGCGACGAGACCGCCCGCCACGCACAGTGCGGCGGTGACGTCCATGGCCCGGCCGAACCCGTGCAACAGCGCGGTGCGGTCGCCGGCCGCCCCGCCCATACCGGCCACCCCCGGCAGCAGCGCCACCGCCAGCAGCCCGGCGACCCGGGCGACCATGTTGTTGGCCGCCGACGCCGCGCCCAGGTGGCGCTCCTCGACGGTGGCCAGCACGGCGGCGGTGAGTGGCCCCACCACCAACGTCAACCCCAGCCCGAGCAGCACCACGCCCGGCAGCACCCCGGCCCAGTAGCTGTCGCCGGGGTGCAGCCGTCCCACCAGCACGAACCCGGCCGCCATCACGATGGGGCCGACGGTCATGGGGAGACGGGGACCTATGCGCCGGCTGAGGGCACCGGACCGGGCCGAGAGGATCATCACGAGGAACGTGACCGGCAGCAGGGCTGCGCCCGCGGGCACCGGCTTGTAACCGAGCACGTCCTGCAGCATGAGAACCAGCAAGAAGAAGGCGCCGCCCAGCCCGGCGTACACGGCGAGGGTCGTGAGGTTGGCGCCGGTGAACTGGCGCGACTTGAACAGGCTGAACGGCAGCATCGGGTGCGCACTCCGCAACTCGACCACGGCGAACGCGACGATCGCCGCCGCCGCGACCAGGGAGAGGCCGATGATGCCGACGGCCGACAGGTAGCGGGCTTCGATCAGCACGTAGGTGAGGCCGCCCAGGCCGACGGCCGCCGACACCGCGCCGGGGAGGTCGGGGCGGTGGTCGGACTCCTCGTCCCGCGTCTCGGGCACGTGGCGCGCCGTCACCAGAACGGCGCCGGCGGCCACCGGCAGGTTGATGAAGAACACCAATCGCCACGACACGGCCTGCACCAGCCAACCGCCGACGAAGGGGCCCACTGCGCTGGCCACGCCGGCCAGCCCCGCCCATGCGCTGATGGCCACGGGTCGGTCGTCGGGGCGGAACGCGGCCGAAAGGATGGCGAGGCTGCCCGGCACCAGCAGCGCACCGCCGACCCCCTGCAACGCCCGGGCCGCGACGAGCGCCGCGGCGTTCGGGGCGACGCCACACAACAGCGACGCGACGGTGAAGGCGACGAGGCCGGTTATGTAGACGCGCTTGCGACCGTAAATGTCACCCAGCGACCCGCCGAGCAGCAGCAGCGCCGACAGCGTGAGCAGATAGCTGTCGAGGATCCATTGGAGGGCGGAGATGCTGGCGTGCAGGTCGCGTCCGATAGCAGGCAAGGCCACGTTGACCACCGAACCGTCGAGGAACGCGACCCCCG
>JAFATL010000031.1 GCA_019243975.1 Actinomycetota bacterium
GCCCGACGGGTTCCACGAGCGCCAGGTCGAGCGGTGGACGGGGTTCTTCGAACGCCACAAGGGTCGCGCCCTCGAGGGCATGGACGTGGCCACCGCGTGGCTGGGCGCCCACAAGCCGATCGACTACATCCCCGGCATCATGCATGGCGACTACCAGTTCGCCAACGTGATGTTCGCCCACGGCGCGCCGGCGAAGCTAGCGTCGATCGTCGAATGGGAGATGGGCACCGTCGGCGACCCCAAGCTCGACCTGGGGTGGGTGGTGCAGTCGTGGCCGCACGACATCGACGCCCTCGACGACTCGACGCTGAGCTACGTCGACATGCGGGGCATGCCCGGCCGCAAGCACGTGCTCGAGCACTACGCCACCGTGTCGGGCCGCCAGGTCGACGACATCGACTACTACGTGATCCTGGCCAAATGGAAGCTGGCCATCGTGCTGGAGCGCGGCTTCCAGCGGGCGGGCGACGACGAGAAGCTGCTCGCCTTCGGCCCCATCGTGTCGGGCCTGATGCGGGAGGCCGCCGAAGTGGCAGAGACGACGGACTACAGCCGATGACCGAGATCAAGGCAGGAACGCGGCTCAAGAGCGCGGTGAGCGACGCCGAAGTCGTCGTGATCAAGGCGCCCGCCGGCAGCGTGACCATCGAGTGCGGCGGCCGCCCCATGCGCGCCCTCGACGACGACGCCCCCCGTGAAGAGATCGCCGGCGACGCCGGCGAAGGTGTCGCCCTCGGAAAGCGCTACGTCGACGAGAACGAGAGCATCGAACTGCTGTGCACCAAAGCCGGCGACGGCTCCCTGTCCGTCGACGGCACCCCCCTCGCCCTCAAGGGCGCCAAACCCCTGCCGTCGTCGGACTGACAGCGCTCAGGTCGCGCTTGGCTTGGCGCCAGGCACGATCTGGCGGTGGATCTCCTGGGTGAGCGCGTGGATGGCGCGGGTGAGGTCGGTGTTGGTGTTGAGCTCCTGCTCCTGAGCGACGAAGTCATGGTCGGCCTTGGCCTGCTGGAAGGCGGCCTGCCGGTTCTGGCCGATCATGACGAACGTCGACAGGAAGATGGCCTCGAGGGAGACGATGAGCGTGAGCTTGGGCCACGGGTCGGGCTCCACGAAGATCATCCAGAGGGCGAAGCCGACGGCGTGGATGTAGACGAACGGCATCGAGCCGGCGAACGACGTGATGGCGTCGGCCACGCGCAGCTGGAGGTTCTCCGTCCGGTGGGCGGTCTGAGCCGCGACCACCGGATGGTGGCTGGTGTCGTCAGTCGCCGAGTCCGTCGAAGTCTGTGCAGGTTGCAACGCTCCTCCTTCTGGAGCCGTAGTGACAGGTGAAACGTGCGCTATGGCGCACGTTTCACCTGTCAGTTCGGAGGCGGTGGGGCTCTATCTGATGACGCGGGCGAGCCAGTTCTCTTCGTCGCGGTGGGACTGGGCGCAGACTTCGGAGTCGACGGCCATGTGGTAGCCGTGGCAGGCGCCCGGGTAGACGTGTAGCTCGCACGGCACGCCGACGCGGTTGAGGCGCAGCGCGTATTCGACGTCTTCGTCGAGGAAGCCGTCGACGGCACCGACCGACACGTAGGCGGGCGGCAGGCCGGCCAGGTCGTCGTCGGTGGCGCGCGCCGGCGCGGCCGTGCACGGGATGTTGTCGGTGCCGTACAGGTCACCGAGGTAGGCGCGCCATCCGTAGGTGTTGGAGCCCTTGCTCCAGATCGGCAGGCCCTCCATCTGACTGGACGCGGTGATCTGGCGGTCGTCGAGCATCGGGCAGTCGAGCAGCTGGAAGGCGAGGGAGAACTCACCCCGCTGCTTCACGAGCAACGCCAGCGCGGCGGTGAGCCCGCCGCCCGCGCTCACGCCGCCGATGCCGATGCGGTTGCGGTCGATGCCGAGCTCGTCGGCGTGCTCGAACGTCCAGGCCAGGCCGCGGTAGCAGTCCTCCAGCGGCCCCGGGTACGGCGTCTCGGGGGCGAGGCGGTACTCGGGGGCGACGCCGACCAGGCCGAGCTTCTGGCACAGCCGGTCGAGCGGCGCGTCCTGCATGGCGTAGGTGCCGATCACGTAACCGCCGCCGTGGATCGAGTACAGGCCGGGGAGCGCGCCTTCGGCCTCGCGGGCTCGATGCACGCGCACGGGGACGGGCGGGTCACCGGGTACGACGTGCTCGGTCCGCACCACCGCGTCCGACAGCGCGGGTCCCGGGAGGTCGACCGACCGGATCATCTGGACGACCTCGTCGGTGAGGTCGGGAATCGGCAGTGCACTCACTGTGGTGGCGATCTCGGGGTGCAGCAGGTCGATGGGAACGGGCGCGGGACTGGTCGACGTCATGCCCGCAGCATCGCGCGACGACGCGATCGGGGCTCGCTCAGTCGACGCGGTGACGTTCGACGTCGACGGGGTGGGCTGCGTCGACGGCGGCGAAGTCGGGCGGTCGCCGCTCGGCCAGGGCAGTGAACGCCTCGAGGTTGGCGGGCTGGCCCAGCAGGCGGGCAAAGGCGTTGTCTTCGCGCCGGCGGGCGGCGGCGATCAGGTCGCGGTGGGCGGCCACGATCGTGCGCTTGGTCTCGACCAACGAGCCGAGCGGCTTGGCCGCCAGCCGCTGTGCCACGGCCAGCGTTTCGGGCAGCAGCTGGTCGGGTGCGACCACGCGCCACGCCAATCCCATTCGCAGGCAGTCGTCGGCACTGAACCACTCCGAGCTCATCAGCAGCCAGGTGGCGTGCTGGCGGCCGAGCAGCAACGGGAACAGGTACGAGCTGGCCGCTTCCGGGGCCACGGCCAGATCGGTGAACGGGCAGCGCACCCGCGCCTCGGTCGACATGAACACGAGGTCGGCGTAACCGAGCAGCGTGGCGCCGATGCCGAGGGAGAGGCCGTTGACCGCGCACAGCAACGGTTTCGGAAAGGCGGTCAGCTGGTCGACCAGGCCGGGGAAGCCGTGGACGCCCGCCGTGAAGTTCTCGGGATCGGTCGTGCGCGACGCCATCTCGACCACGTCGGTGCCGGCCGAGAAGGCACGTCCTGCACCGGTGAGCACGACCACCGCCACGTCGGGCGACTGCGCGGCGTCGCTG
This sequence comes from Actinomycetota bacterium, assembly GCA_019243975.1. Lineage (GTDB taxonomy): Bacteria > Actinomycetota > Acidimicrobiia > Acidimicrobiales > JAFATL01 > JAFATL01. The sequence goes on from JAFATL010000031.1 coordinate 3,081, forward strand.
AGCGCCTCAGTCGCCGCGTCGTATAGCGCCTCGTTGAACGCGTTGAGCGCGTCGGGCCGGTCGAGTGTCAGGACGCGGACGCGGCCGTGGTCCTCGCTCCGGATCACGCGCCCCGCCGGGTGCGGACGGGCATCGACTCGTAGCCGCTCACGAAGTTGGCGGCGCGGAACGTCGGCTCCGCGTCGTCGACCAGCTCGAGGTCGGGGAGCTGGTCGAGCAGTTCCTCGAACAGCACCCGCAGCTCGAGGCGAGCGAGGCTGGCGCCCAGGCAGAAGTGGGTGCCGAACCCGAAGGCCACGTGCTCGTTGGGCGTGCGCCGGATGTCGAAGGTGTTGGCGTCGGGGAACACGGCCTCGTCGCGGTTGGCCGACGGGTACAGCAGCAGCAGCTTCTCGCCCTTGGGGATGGTCTGGCCGTTGAGCTCGACGTCGGTCATCGCGGTGCGGGCCATGTTCTTGATGGGGGTGACCCAGCGCAGCATCTCCTCGATCGTGGTGTCGAGCAGGCCACGGTCGGCGACCAGCGCCTCCCAGTTCTGGCGTTGGTGCAGCAGCTGGTAGGCGCCGCCGGTGATGACGTGGCGGGTCGTCTCGTCGCCACCGATGAGGATCAGCAGCGACTCCATCACGATCTCTTCGTCGCTCAGCTGGTCACCGTCGACCTCGGCGGTGGCGAGGATGCCCATGAGGTCGTCGACGCGCTGGGCGCGACGCGCGCTGATGATCTTCGACGCGTACTCGTGGTAGCCGACCGAGGCGAGCATGGCTTTGGTGAGCAGCTCTTCGTCGTCGCTGCCGAGGGCGCGCAGCATGTCGTCGCTCCACTGCAGCAGCTGGTCCCGGTCGGGCGGCTCCACGCCGAGGGCGTCGCCGATGACGATGAGCGGCAACCAGGCGGCCAGGTCCCACACCAGGTCGAACGTCTCGCGCTCGCGCACGGCGTCGATGAGCAGCCGGGCGGTGCGGCGGATCGACGCCTCCTGGTCGCGCACGCGGCTGGGCGTGAAGCCCCGGTTCACCAACTTGCGCCGCTGCCAGTGCTCGGGGTCGTCCATGTCGATCATCATCGGGATGGGCCCGGTCTCGGGCCGGATGCCGCCGGCGTTGCCGAACAGCTTGGGCTGGCTCGACACCTGCTTGATCAGCTCGTAGGTGGCGACGCCCCACACGCCGTGCTTGGGGTCGCGCCACACGGGAGCGTTGGCCCGCAACCACGCCAGCTCGTCGTGGGGGTTGCGGCCCCAGAACGACCCGGCCACGAGGTCGATGTCCTGCTCGGTGATCATCGGTCGAACCCGAACGTCACGCCCGACGAGAACTTGGTCACGGTCACTTCGGAGAGCTCCTTGGCAGGTTGCGCGATTGGTTCGACGACCCACTGACAGGGGCCGTCGGCGCGGACACCCCAGTGGGGGTCGACGCCAGCGGCGATGGCTGAGAGGGCGCGGTCGTGGCCGTGCGCCAGCAGCGTGATCCACGACTCGAAACCCTTCTCGTCGCGGGCTGGGCAGTCACCGAGCGACAGGCGTACGACGTCGCCGTCGACCTCGGCGCGCCAGTCGACGTAGGTACGGGGGTGGAACGCCGGGTGCAGCGAGAACACGGTGGCGACGTCGGTGGCGGACGTGCCCAGGCCGAACGCCCGCCGCAGCCTTTCGGCCACCACCCCGGCCACGCCGGTGAACTGCTTGTCGGCCGCGTCCACCGCGAACTCGGTGCCGAAGCGGGCCTCGACGGCCATGGCGAAACCCATCACCAGCAGGTGGCCCTGCAGGCACACCTCGTCGACGATCGCCCGTAACGTCGGAGTGGCGAAGTCCCGGAGGTGCAGGTCGGCGTCGAGGGGCTTCGCGTAGTCGTCCATCCCGTCCGCGTCGCCCCCGACAGAAGCGATGGTCGCCAGCGGCAGCGACGCGGCGAGCGACTCGGCGAGGCGGGTCGCCGGCTCCGGCGCGGGCGTGGGGTCGGCGGTGTCGTCGATGGTGACGGTCCACGCGCAGTGCGGGTGCCGGTCGGCGGGGGAGCGGGGCGGCCGGTGCACGGGGCGCATGCGCAGGCGAGGGTTGGTGGCCCAACCGGTCGCGTCGAACGTCGGGTCCTCGATGTGGTGGCACATGGCGACGACGAACTCGTCGCCCATCGGCTCGACGTCCATCAGCGCGCCGCAGTGATCGAGGTGGAACTCGCCGTGGTGGTCGTCGATCACCGAGAAGCGGAAGTCCATGAACTCGGGCGGCGCGCCGATGTCGAGCTGCATGCCTTTGAAGCACGTCTCGACGGTGTCGCCCTCGAAGCCCAGCAGCCGCTGCATGCGCTTCGAGTAGAGCGGGCTGGCGGCCATCCACTCGTCGATGGCCACGTCGCGCATCACGTCGACGCCGTGCTTGATCACCGTGGGCATGCCGGCGCGGTCGATCAGCTGACCGGCCAGCAGGTGCTCCTTGGCCAACGTCGCCAGCTCCTCGTGGTCGAGGTCGGCGACGGTGCGCGGCGTCACTCCGTCAGGCCACCGCTTCGCGGGGGAGTGACGCCAGTCGCTGCTCGGTCGAATCGACGAGCGTGTCGAATATATGGTGGCTGTCGACGATGTCGCCGAGGAAGCCCGAGACCTCCAGCGACAACGCGCCGTGGAGTGCCGCGAACGTCGCCAATTGCGCCAGCAGCAGGTGCTCCTCGGGCACGTGGTACGACCGCACGACCGCGGCCAGTGCCTCGTTCGCGTCGCGAGCCGCGACCGCGAAGGCGGCCTGATCGACGATCGGCATGCGCGTCATGCCGAGGTAGCGCTCGGGGTAGCGCAACACGAAGTCGCGGTAGGTGCGGGCCAGCTCCAGGAAGCTGTCGCGGCCCGCCCGGCCCATGGTGGCGACGACCAGCTCGCGCCCGATCAGGCGGATCGTGCGTTCCTGCAGCTCGCGCTTGAGGTCTTCGAGGCTGGCGACGTGGTTGTACAGCGACGGACCTTTGGTGCCCAGGCGAGCGGCCAGGGCCGCCATCGTCAGCCGGTCCCACCCCAGCTCGTCGACGATTTCCTCCGCCGCCGCCACGACCTGTTCGTGGTCGAGGCGCCGGCGAGGAGCGCTCTTCGCCGCCGTCATGCCTCGGCGGGCACCTTCGGCTTGGACGCCTTGCCATTGGCGGGGCGAGGAGCGGGGCCACCGACCTCGGTGCCGAACGGGTCCTTCACCGGCGTGGGTGCGCCGAGGCCACTGGCTTCGAGCAGCTCGGCCATGGCCGCGGGCACGCCTTCGGAGATCAGCCACGGGTCGGGCACCAGGTCGGGGTCGACGTGGAAGCCGAAGTCGAGCCGGTCCATGTAGCTGATGACCGTGCAGTTGACGCCCATGCCGTCGACGATGACCGACGACGGGAAGATGCCCGAGATCTGGGCGCCGCAGCTGTAGATCGGGATGGGCGGGCCGGGCACGTTGGACACGAGCGTGTTCACACGAGCCGGCAGCCTCGACATCAGCCCGGCCCGGAACACGGCGCGGATGGCGGTGGAGAGGATCAGCGGCGACGCCACCTCGCCGATCGACTGGATCTGTCGCGCGCTCATCGCTTTCTGCATGGCCTTGGCGCTCTGGGCCGAGTTGGCGATGGCCTTGAGCCGCTCGATGGGATCGTCGATGTCGGTGTTGAGCGACAGGAACATGGTGCTGATCTTGTTGTCGTGCGTGGTGTCGCCTTCGGCGCGCATCGACACGGGCACGCCCGTGGACAGCGACGCCTCGGGGAGGATGCCCTGGTCGTCGAGGTACTTGCGCAGGGCGCCGGACACCAGGGTGAGCACGAGGTCGTTGATCTTCACGTCGTGATGCGTCTTGAGCTTGCGCAGGTCGTCCATCGACACGGACGTGAACGCCAGCGCGCGGCGGGGACCGATCGGCGCATTGAACGGCGTCTCGGGGGCGCGCAGGATGGCGCGGCTTTCGTCATTGCGCAGCGCCTCCGATGCGGCGCCGGCGATCTTCTGGGCGCCGCCGAACAGGTAGCTACCGAGGCGCGCCGGACGGCGCGCCGCCTCGAGCGCGGAGCGGGCGAGCAGCTCGAGGTTGGAGGGCTCGGCGCCCGCGGTGCGCTCGTCCTCGGGCGGAATCGGGACGAGGACCTCGGTGGGGTTGGGCTCGAGGTCCATGAGCAGCGTGGCGAGCGACGCGCCGGCCATGCCGTCCATCAGGCAGTGGTGGTACTTCATGATCAGGGCCACGCGGCCACCGATCACGCCCTCGACGAACCACATCTCCCACAGCGGGCGGTTGCGGTCGAGCTGGGTCGACAGGATCATGCCGGCCACCTCGGCCGTCTCCTTGGGACCGCCCGGGGTCGGCACGGCGATGCGGCGGATGTGGTTGCGCACGTCGAAGTCGGGGTCGTCGATCCACGCCGGCCGGTCGAGGCCGAACGGCATCTCCTTGATCTTCCACATGAACTTGGGCGCGGCGGGGAGGCGCTCCTCGATCGTGCGCACGAGGTCCTCGAACGTCACCTGGCGGTCGCCCGGCTCGAGGATCGTGAGGCCACCGACGTGCTGGTGCCACGCCGGCGTCTCCATCGACAGGAACAGGGCATCGGTGCCGCTGAGGCGCTTCATCGGGTCTCCCTCGCTCGGTCGGGGCATGGTCCCCGCCTACTACGACCCGTAGTTTATTGACGATGGATCA